>NZ_LZGX01000104.1:0-75921 GCF_001690825.1 Gilliamella sp. Fer1-1 | reverse complement strand
GTGATAATAACGTGAAAACACGCCAGCATCGAGCGGTGGATGAGCAAGATACCTTATGGATATACATAGAAAAAGCCCTTGATGATAAAAATATCACTATGTCGCCTGGTTGGCTATCAACCGAAAGCGAAGGTGTGAAGAAAGTGAGTTGCTGGGATTGGTTTGATTTTAAGCAAATTAAAGAAAATGCTAGCCTGAAAGACATTTATCTGAGTGCTAAAAAAACCTTAAGCAGAAATAAGGATAATGCATCACTTGAACAATACACGCCAACAATAAAAGAGACATTAACAATATTAGACAAGCAATACAATTCTAGCGATCAGAAATATGCGAAGATAGATATTAATAGCTTTAACGGGATAATTAATAAGCCAATATTAGCCTCATCACTGGGTCGCCTGTTAATCCATTATGAAAGTGAATGGTATGGCAAACTGGATTCGGAAGGCAAATTGCCAAAATGGGAAGCGTTAAATAGTGAAATGACAGAAAATGCCAACAATATATTGGATTATTTAACGGAAGGCGACGAAGCAAAACTGGATGCATATATCAACACGCTAGAAACAAGCAAACAACAGTCAGAAAAAAAAGGTTTTGAAGCGTTAAGCAGAAAAATTGAAAGGTTCCCAGAAGATTATAAAAGTAACCCACAGGAAAAGTTGAGCAAAGAACAACTTGAAATTTATACACAAATACAAAAGCTAGAACAAAAAGTCATGGCTTGGGACAAAACCAAAGAGAAAATCAAGAAAATGTTATGGTGGAATGATGTTGCTAAAGGCTTAGCTAAGTTGAATCAACCCAAAAACACGCCTCCAGAAAATGGCGAGACAACCAATACCACAACCACCCCAACAGACTCAGCCCCACCTGCTACGCTTAGTGCTGATGGTAGGGCGTGGTTTATTCATCCCGTGGCGATGGTAGGGTATTTCAACATCAAATCAATAGGCATAGTTACTTATCATATTTATCATGATGGAAACATTGAAAAACATATACCACAAGAAATACTCGAAGGTTATGAGCAAAAATATAAATATGTTTATCATGATAAAAATAATAGTGAACATGAAATATGTATAGTCGGTTGGCATACGATTAATAAGAAAAAATTTGAGAAAAAACCTAGAGGAACATTTAAATATCCCGATCATGGAAGGGTTTCGGAAACTAAAACTAATGTAAGCGATGGTTATATAGTAGCTAAAGCTAAATATGAAAATGGTGATATTCATGAATGGATAAAAAAAGAAAAAGGTATAAGTATTTATGAAAGACTCACTATGGCTAATGGTGATATAGCTGAATACGGAACACATGACCGAGATGGAATTGTATGGCGGCTTTATAAAAAACAGCAAGAAGAAGCGCAATTGGTTAGAATGCCAGATAGTATTAACTATGAAAGCAATGGAGTAGTTATTAAATATGAACTTAAAGAAACTTATCGAAAATATACTAACTCAGATATTCTAGCCGGTTTTATAGGTGCATTAGCTGAAATAAAGGAAAATATCACTGTGACAGGTAGCGCTTATGAGCAAGGTTCATGTTTTCCTAGCGCTTTACACATAAATGGTCAAAGTATTGACACAAAATACATTAAAAAAGATAGAAATTTATCAGATTGGGAAAAAGATAAAGCATTTGTTAATGCTTTAGCTAAATTTCATTTTCGAACGTTTCGAATAGGAAAAGAAATTTATAACTCATTTAGTGGGATAGCAGGAGTAGTAAATGGTGGACCGTTACATAATAGTCATTTGCATACAGAAAATTTTGATTTTAATGCAATTAAAGTAATTGAATAATTCGAAAATTTAAATTAGCAGGATAATGTGAAATGAAAAAAAATTGTTTAACTTTGATTTTATTTTTTATGTTTTCTATAGGAAATGTACATTCAAATGAATCTCCGGATATTTGGGATTTTTATAAAGTTTCAAAAAATTCTGTTTCTGGGGGAGGATCCGATTCTGAAAGAGAAAGTTTAATAGAAAGATTTTCGAAAATTAAACTCATATTAATTGATGGACAAGTTATAGTCGATACAATTTGTTTTATTCCATATGAGACAACAACAAAGATGACTTCCCCTTTATCTTATTGGAAAACTCCAGAAAAAGTAGAGGAGTATAAAAAAATTTTTTCAGCGGAAAAAATCCCTTTAAGATATCAATTTGAAGCAATAAAACTTCCTAATAATGACAAAGATGATTTATGCTTGGAAGAAGGTTTGACTGATTTAATAAGGATCGACAATTATTTTGTTTTTTTGACCAAGTCAGGTTACTTGATAACATTTTCGAAGCATATAGAAAAAAATAACGGATCACCTGTAACCTATAGAGGATTTAATTATAAGATACCAAAACGTGAATTTAGTTGGTTTGGCCATCCAATGTTGACTAATAAAAAAATTGTAGATGATATGAATAAGAAGTGTGATTTCCCTGATGATGGTTCTTATTATAATTCATACTTTTATAATGAGTGTGATTTGAACGAATTAGGTCTTTATTTTAGTGAAATTAGTGAAACTTTATTTGACAAAAAGAAAGTGATATATCAAAAAGGAGAATATCAATACAATTTAACTAAAAAACAGCACGAAGAGTTTGATTTCGAAATATATTTAAATATTGAAAAAGATAATAAATTAATTGATAGATTATCCATTTATAAACGGAGAATTTTAGAATCGGCAGCTTTTGTACAGTATTACTATATTGATGAAGATTTTAAGAATATTTGGTTACTAAATTATGTTGGTAGTGACTCAACGCATGATATTGAAAAATGGAGGCATTATAAAATAGATAATAGTGGGCATTTTAAGCTATTGGAATCGATTTCGTGTAAAAAACGTGATAGACAAGGAATCGTAAAATGTCACAATGATTAAGGATAGCATTGGTCAGGATTTAGTAGCGTAGAAGAAAAAGCCTCGATAGGTGAATTATCTAAAAGGTTATGAACAAAAATATAAATACGTTTATCATGATAAGAATAAAAAGATACATGAGTTGGGTATTTTTACTATTCATGTGACTAAGGCTATGGGGAGAGGAAATATTCCACAAGCATATAATGTGGAATTAATTAATGTTAAGGAGTTTGAAAAGGGTTATATTTCATCCGATGGGAATGTTAAAGCAAAATTTGCAACATTTAATAGCGATAGTCATAGGCGGTATATAAATCCTGACTGTTTTGCAGGGTTGCTTGGTGCTATGTTAGAACTAAATGCTGATTATTTAGGATTTAATGGATTTAGCACTTATGATGCAAAATCTGTTCAGAGTAAATCTCATATAAATGGAGTTGCAGGAGATTTAAGGTATATATCAGAAAATCGAAATGGAGAAAGAATTGAATTAACTGATTCACTTTTCGATTTTAACAAACAAGAAGAATTTAATACTGCATTATATAAGTTTGGTTGGGCTAGAACGTCATTAATGTATTCGGAGTATTTCACCTATAAAAAACACGCCAATACATTGCTAAAATATACAAAACATATGAAAAAAGATCCGCCAAATGGATATAGACATCACCATCATTTACATATATGTGGTTTTGATTTTAACTTAATTATAAATGTACAGGATTAAAAATGATTAGATTTAAATTCTTTCCTATATGCATTTTATTGATTTCGTTATTTTCTTTCGCAGAAGATAAAAATAAAGATCCCAATAATATTCTTTATGAATTTAAGGGATATTCAAAAAAAACATCGTCCTATCATTCTTTAAAAGACTTTTTTGCTGATAATAATCAAGTTTATGATAAAAAAAACTCACTAAACGCACTTTTTGACCCTAATACGCCTTTATTAAGTATGGTTGAGCATAGAAAACCTTACACAGGTAAAGCTATATTATTTAAAAAGCTTCCACTTGATAGCAATCTAAATGTGTTCCTTTTCGCTTATTGGGATCATAATGATCAAGATTCATATTATAACCTTCCAACCCTTGAGTTACAGATTTTTGATAAGAGTAATCAACTGATTAGCAAAATGATTGTTGTGGATGGTGCACAAGCAGAATGCTCAATCAATAAAAAAACACGTATTTATAAAAATAAGAAATTTGAAATAATAGAATCAGAATATTGCATTGATATAGAAACAAACAAGCTTATGACTGAACAACATAAGGTAAGTTATTATTTTATTGATGATAAAGGTAATATTAACTTTGAATAATGAATGTGACTAAATATAAATTAGAATAATAAGGTGCTTTCTTCATCACTTTTACTAGCCTATATTGATGCTCAATATTTTACATAACTCTGTGTGGACATACCAATCGCTAATTGCTAGTTTCACAGTTTCTCATATAGGTATTTTTTTATTTGTGTAAGCTAAAAGCAGAATACATAAAAATTTCGTATTTCATGTGTTTAAGGCGGCCTCAAATAATGACTAATTTGACTATTATATTGTAAAAAATTATAAACTATCTAAATTTGAAAAAGTATTAGCTATATATCAAAAGAAGAAAAAATCAAGGAAATTAAATAATGAAATTTTTAAATAGTTTTATAATTATCTTCCTATTAATGTTCTCCAATATAAATGCTGTATTTTCTGTAAATGAAAAAAATGATTTACATTATTATCAGAAAATAAAATTGCCTTATTCTTCTAAGGAATTAGAAAAATACTATTATTGGAGTGATTTCGGTATAAAGCTATCCCCTAATATGCCTTTTCCATTAAGATTCTCTAATAAAGAATTTTCATTTAAACCTAAACTATTTGAATATTTAGCTAAAAGTGCATTCTATTTTCCACATATTTATTTTTATTATGAAGGTATTTTATATAAGGGAATTATTTATATGGCTATTGGCGAGAATGATGCTAATGTTTTTACTTTTCAGTTGAATAGTTTTGATGCTCAAAATAATCTAATTGATGCCATAGTGCTTTATAAAATACAAAATGGCGAAATATCTTACTGGAATGATTTTGTTATAAAAACAAATGGAAAGATCTTGATAAAACAACATCAACAACAAAACCTTTTTGAATTCGATGAAGATCCTAAAAAAAATGATATTCAGACTAAGGAAATTAAATACCAAATGAGCCGTTCTGGTTTTTTCAATAAAATTAAATAATATCATTAATTATAAAGGGTTAAGTGATGAAGTTTTCATTATATTTTTCGTTGATTTTACTGGCATTTAGTTCATATGTGTACAGCAAGCAATTTGATGTTGCTGATGGTTACAAAGGTGTGCCCATTATTGAATCTATAGGTATGGGACAATTGGAAAAAGATTGTCAAAAAATACATGATTTTTGGCAACTTACTAATAATGAAAGAGAAAAAAATAGGGAAAGTTGCCCAATAAACCAAATTGCTCCTTATTTTAATAATTTATATGAGGTTGTTAATAAGAATATTGATATATACGATAACGGTGAGCTGAAGCTAATTATTAATAAAAAAGAGTTTAATAGAACAATTAATGATAATAGTTATCCAGTTAATGCACTGAATTTATCACTTACTTATCAAGGGAATATTAAAGATACAATTACATTAGCAAATATTTATTATGACGTCATCAGTTATTATTGGTTAAGTAATCAATATTATTATATTAATCCTAATGGAAATATTTATATCTTATTAGTAAAAGACTTTGGTAGCTATATTCAGCCAGTATTTTGGAAACATTATCAAATTGATAAAGAAAATTTGCAATTTAAGCTTAAAGAATTTTTATTTGATGATGGTTATAAATATCGTATTATTTATCCAGATCAATTTGAAGTGCCCGATAAATCTGAACCATCAAATTTTGAAACGGATAAACTTAGAACTTGTTATCAAGATGAATATAATACGACTTGCAATATAGAATCTTACAACTATTATCATGACCTTTTAGTTAAAAAATTAGCATTACTTCAAGCAAAAAAAAACGAGCCCAAAGATTCTATTGAGGTAATAGATAAGCAAATTAATAAAGCTTGTTTAATGATACCGCCACCAGTTTACCATAATGAAGCGACCACCTTTACCCATAAAATTACCCGTTGTTTAACGGAACAAATAAAACAACAAATAGAAAAAATAGATAACAAGCTAAATCAGGTAGAAAATTAACTGGAAAAATGAAGTTTATTTTAAAACTTATGCACTTTGTTTTGGGGCTTGCCTTGTACTGTAAATGTAAATACCCCAAACTTAGTACATAACTCACGTAGAAAATCATGCTGCTTGTTTTAGTGTTTTGTATTCAATCGGTGTCATGTTATTTAGTGCCTCATGCGGTCTTTCGGTGTTATAAATGGTTAGCTATTCTTCGGTTACCTTTCTTGCTTGTTCTAGATTATTAAATAGATATAAATCGAGTACCTCAGTGCGATAGTTACAGTCAATTTAAGAGATCCCAAAAAAAGAAAAACAGTAAAACAAGCTGAAAAGCCAATAAAAGAGTATTCAGGGGATTAATTGGTAAGGCCAAAGCACCACTGATCCAGTGCTTTGGAAGCAAAATTTATCGTAAAAATTCATTACCGCTGCAAGTCGATAAACAAAACTGTAAAAAACTTAAGATGCAGCCCAAAAAGCAGTGACATTAACTTTATCTTGTTGCAAGATAGCACGAATCGGCATTTGGTTAACATCATTACCTTTTTCAGCTTGTTCTAACACATGCATTTTGCTTTCTCCTACTAAATGCAAGTATATGTTTTTACTATTTAAAATAGTTGGCAGTGTTAATGTTATACGATCAAGTGGCGCGGTTAATGGTGTCATACCCACAACTTTTCGACCGGATTTCATATCTAAACCCGTTGCCAAATTAGCTGCACCAGGAAATAATGAAGCAGTGTGTCCATCTTCTCCCATGCCTAAAATTATTACATCAAATGGCATTGGAATTTTATCTAGCATCTTTTCAGTAATTTCTGCTCCATTAAATGGATTATCACAATTATTCTTCAAGCCAACAAAATTAGCCACTTTTGCATTGTTTTGTAATAAATGAGCTATTACAAGCTTTTCGTTACTGGCATCATCAGTATTATCCACCCATCTATCATCAACTAACGTAATAAAAACTCGGCTCCACTCCATATCTTGTTGGCTGAGTAAAGCAAAAAGTGGAATTGGTGTTTTACCCCCTGAAACAGCAATGGAAGCATGGCCTTTTTGTTCAATCGCCTGTTTTAACTTGTTGACTATATGTGAGGTTAAATCTTCAATCAATAACTGATTATTCTCATATTTATTTAACGTAAACATATTTTATTTTCCTTTATTAGAATTCGTGCCATGAATGCCCATCTTTAGTAATTAATGCAACTGATGCTACAGGTCCCCAAGTTCCAGCTTGGTAAGTTTTTGGCTGTTCATTGTCTAACTCCCACGCTCTAACAATTGAATCGACCCATTTCCATGCAGCCTCAACTTCATCACGATGAACAAATAATGCTTGGCGACCACGCATAACTTCAAGTAGTAAACGCTCATAGGCATCAGCACTTTGTTGATGAAAAGTTTCGCTAAAACTTAAATCAAGTTTAGTCGTTTGTAAATTGTGAGTGCTGTCTAAACCTGGTACTTTATTTAGAATCTCAATATCCATACCTTCATCAGGTTGTAGACGAATAGTCAATTTATTTTGTGGTAATTCTGGATAAGATTCACTAAAAAGGTTAAGCGGTAACGGTTTGAAATAGACAACAACTTCAGAACATTTACTTGGTAAGCGTTTGCCTGTGCGTAAATAAAAAGGAACACCTGCCCAACGCCAGTTATCAATGTCAACGCGAATGGCAACAAATGTCTCGGTATTGCTTTTTTGATTTGCGCCATCTTCTTCTAAATAACCTGGGACATTAACGCCATTAACAAAGCCTGCTGTATATTGACCCCGAACTACTTTTTCACGAATATTCGTTTTATCAATTGGTCTAAGCGCATTAAGTACGGCTATTTTTTCATTACGTAGACTATCATCTTCAAGATTTGCTGGTGGTGACATTGCAATCATCGTTAAGATTTGTAATAAATGATTTTGTACCATGTCGCGCATTTGCCCTG
Source organism: Gilliamella sp. Fer1-1 (assembly GCF_001690825.1). NCBI lineage: Bacteria > Pseudomonadati > Pseudomonadota > Gammaproteobacteria > Orbales > Orbaceae > Gilliamella > Gilliamella sp. Fer1-1. The sequence continues at coordinate 67,828 of NZ_LZGX01000104.1, read as the reverse complement.
CTTTGTCAAAATATCCCCAGCGGCCTTCAATACCAACTTGTTCAGCCACAGTAATTTCGACATGATCAATAGAATTACGATCCCAAAATGACGCAAACACCGTATTTGCAAAGCGTAAAGCTAATAGGTTTAATACAGATTCCTTACCTAAGTAGTGATCAATACGATAAACTTGCGATTCATTAAAGAATTTAGCCACTGAATCATTAATTTCGCGAGATGATTTTAGATCGGTTCCAAGCGGTTTTTCCATTACAATTCTATTTTGTAATTGGTTTAATCCCGCAGCAGCTAAGCCTTGGCAAATAGTACCAAAAGCCCCTGGATGCATTGCAAAATAAAAAATAGCAGGGTTGTTTGAATCAAGTTTATTTTTCAGTGTTTCAAATCCAGCGCGATCATTAACATCTAGTTTATGAAAGTTTAATCGTTGGCTGAATCGTTGCCAAATACTATCGTCTAATGGCTCTGGCATAAATGAGGTTAGGGCATCTTTTGCTACCTCACAATAAGCAGCGTGATCCCAATCAGCACGTCCTACACCTAAAATCTTGGTTTGTTCAGGTAGTTTTCCATATTTTTCTAATTGGTATAAAGACGGTAGTAATTTACGTCTTGTCAAATCCCCTTTAGCACCAAAAATAACTAAATCGCAAGCTGGGATATCAGACATGGTTCTCTCCTACGATGATATAATGTAATCATTCTATTATGTTGGGTAGTCAGTGTACAGGATAAATCATAACAATAGGCATTAGCCTTTATTGATTCGAAAACAAAAAGGTCACCATCACGGTGACCCTTTGTTTAAAACAAGTAATTGGATAATTTTCCAATCAATAAATTATGCGCGAACAAAATCCATATGAACTAATTTTGGTTTAAACGCATGACGTTGTACTGCTTGTACTTTTACTTTAGTTGCTTTTCCGTCAACTTCAATAGTCAATACTTCAGAATAAAATTCTGGTTTTTCTTGCATATTAAAAATTTGGTTGTGATCAAGTACCACAGAGATTGCAGGTTCAGTACCGCCATAAATAATGGCTGGGAATTTACCAGCGTGACGCAGGCGGCGGCTCGCACCCTTACCATGCTCTTTTCTAACTTCAGCTTTAAATGTAAACATATTTATTTCTCTTAATGATTTAAAATAAAACCAATTACAGGCGACCCAGTAGTTGGCTATCAAACTTGCACTTTAATAAAGTGCACAAGATTATAGAGTGTTATCCCAATAAACGCAATCAAATAATCATATTACAATCGAGCAAAACATTGGTTGTGCTTATCGTGTATAGTGTGAATTTTTAAATCAATTCTATTTTAAAACCATAAGTCGATTTTTTATTTGGTGATAATTTCAATGGCGTTGTAATGCAACCAGATTCGACACAAACCATAGATTTATATTCGTCATCACCAAAGTCACTCATTGTTTTAGCTTTATTTACCCATGGATTCCATGTTACTACATCACTTACATTAGTATTAGTTAATCGAACTGTTCGAATGCCATTTGTGATAGTTATTTGGTCACTAGCATTAGTATAAATACGATCAACCTCTTGGTTAAAAGTCAATTGCCCTATTTTTGCAGGTTTATTTTCAACGGCTAATCGATCTTGATAGGTTTCACCTAGTCCTTTGACAACAACGTCTTCAATATTATTGATACCAAAATAAGTATGTAGTGCGCTAGTTACATCAAAATCACCAGAACAACTTAAAACAACTTCACAGGTCTTACCTAAATGAAGGTTTAATGATACAGTGAAAGGTTTGTTGCAATAAGGCGCTGTCTGTTGATTATTGACGAGAGATAGAATGAGATCGACACCATGCTCATCTTCAGTGCAAGAGTCTAAATTCCATTCAACAATACGAGCAAAACCGTGAGACGGCGTTCCTGATTGACCGAACCAAGGCCAGCAAACAGGTACACCACCGCGAATAGCCACGCCTTTTTTAAAGTTTGTTTTGTTGCTCAACCAAATAACAGGAGTTTGCTCATTAATTGGTTGCCAAAATAACAAGTGTGCACCTTGTAATGTCACCGCTGCACAACAAGTTTTATGGTTAATCACCAAAGTAGGGAGTTCGCCATAAGTTAATTGCTTAACCGATGAGCTTAGCGAGACCCCTGATAAGCTATTTTCTAAAATATCTTTATAAATATTCATACTTACTCCTAAATAACAAATTTTAACAATAGTTAATATCGAAAATTATTAATAATTGTACGCTTTTTAAGTTAATAATAAAAATACAATAGATGCCAAAAGCTTTTTTTACTTTTTTGAAGTAAAATGCCACACTATAAAAAATAGAACAACATACTGGTTATTGTTGTCAAAAAGTTTCAGGAAAGACAGCGTTTATGTATAAAATTCCAATGAGTTTGTATATTCATATGCCATGGTGCGTACAAAAATGTCCTTATTGTGATTTTAATTCGCATACGATAAAAAAAGCCCCCAATTATGAAGCTTATATAGAACATTTAATTAAAGATTTACAACATGATGCTGTTTTGTGCTCAAACCGCTTAATTCATTCGATCTTTATTGGTGGTGGCACTCCAAGTCTGTTTTCTGCTGAACTCATTGATAAATTATTATCAAATATAAATAAGATCATTCCCGTAGATAATGATGCTGAAATTACTATTGAAGCCAATCCAAATTCTATTGATATAGAAAGGTTTAATGGTTATCAACAAGCTGGTATCAATCGAATATCCATTGGTGTACAAAGCTTTCAAGCCGATAAGCTTGTAAAATTAGGGAGAATACATAATCCCAAAGAAGCATTCACAGCAGGAAAATTAGCCCAAACATTAAATTTAAGAAGTTTTAATTTAGATTTAATGCATGGGTTACCAAGTCAATGTATTGATGATGCTATATATGATTTAAAACAAGCTATTGCTATTGATCCACCTCATTTATCTTGGTATCAATTAACCATTGAACCCAATACATTATTTAGTTCAAAACCGCCTGTTTTACCAGATGACGATAAACTTTGGGAAATTTACCAACAAGGTCATCAATTATTAACTAAACACGGTTACCAGCAATATGAAACCTCTGCTTATGCTAAAAAAGGTTTTCAATGCGAACATAATTTAAATTATTGGCGATTTGGGGACTATTTGGGGATTGGCTGTGGCGCCCATGGCAAATTAACCCAATCTGATGGTAAAATTATTCGTACAGTAAAAACTCGCCATCCAAAAGGTTATTTAGAAGGGCGTTATTTGGATAAATATTATGAAGTTCCAAAACAAGAGTTACCTTTTGAGTTTTTTATGAATCGATTTCGGCTATTTGAGCCAGTGCCAAAATACGAATTTGAACAACGGACTCATTTATCATTACAGATAGTTGAGAAACAAATAACTATGGCCATTGAAAAAGGCTATTTAATTGAAGACGAACAAAATTGGCAAATAACTGAACATGGAAAACTATTTCTAAACTCATTATTAGAGCTCTTTTTATAGCTAAATTAAATATTAATTTCTGACAAAGGCAATTAGAGCCTATCTTTACGATTATTTAACGTAATAGGCACCAACTATTTAAGCAATCATTCGCATAACTTTACAGACATTTTTAAAAAATAAAGGCATAATGTATCCCGACAATGCATTTATTTCATTGTTTTCCTATTCCTTATGTTTTCCCAATAACTTTGTTATTGGGATTTTTTTTTGCCTATACTTTGATAACTTCATTGCTTTTAATTATTATTTAATAAAAGTGTGAGAAAGGAACTGCTTTAATTCAGTCAATGAAGATGTTCCTTCCATAGGACCTTTTTTAGATACAGCAAATGCACCGCTTGCATTTGCATATTGCAATGCTTTTTCGACTGAATAGCCTGCCAACATTAAACTAACAAACGTGGCACCAAAACAATCTCCTGCCCCTGTTGGGTCAACGGAGTTTACTGTGTACCCATCAACGTGCAACATTTGTAAATAACCTTGCTCGTCAAGCCCATAATAATTAGCGCCTTTACAACCGCCTTTTACCACAATGTGCTTAATCCCTTTTTTAAGCAATCTCATCATTATTTGTTGTTCACTTTCATCATTATTATTTGAAAAATAATTAACTTCGCTTTTACTGGGTAAAAATATATCGGTATATTCCATTATGTAATCAAAAGATTGCTCCATTTCTGGTATATCAAACATTTCTTTACGTAAGTTTGGATCGAATGAAATTGTTCCCCCTTTGTTTTTGATGATATCTAATGCTTTACGCATAGCATCAATCACACGAAAGGAATAAAGCGATGAGCCCATTACATGTAAATGATTACAATCTTTTAATAAGCTTTCATTAACATGATTAAACGAAAGTAAACCACATGCGCTATTTGGAATATTAAAAATAAAATCTCTTTCATTAGAATCTTTATAAGTGACAAAAGCACTACCAGTATTGGCTTTATGATGCATGGTGATACCGTCAATAATAACACCATCATGTTTCAGCCGATTGATACACATCTTGCCAAATGCATCTTTACCAACACAACTAAAAAAGACAACGGGAAAACCTAATTTTGCAACTTGATCTGCAAATATTGCCGGAGCACCACTAACAAACGGACCAATAAACTCTCCTGTTTGATTGAATCGTTGATTTTGTTCTTTGGCTAAGAACTCAACCAGTAGCTCACCAATTGTGCAGATTTTCAAATGCATTATTATCTCTCCAGTATGTTTTGATAAGTCACACAATATTTATTTGAAATAAGTATCTCAAAATTGGCATCCAGGAGTTGCTGATGATACTCTGTTACAGCAGGTCTTGATAACACAACCATATCAAGATCAACGAGTTTTCCCAGATTATTATCATTATTATGAATCAGCCTTTGAGGTAAAATAGCGATATTGTGTGCGGCTTTTTTCATTATTTGTTGATAAGTTTTAACCTGTTCTAAATTTTCAATAATTAATTGATTACCCATATTGATGGCACTTATTTCGAGAATAAAATGCGATACAGGAAATTGATTTAATATAAGATTGATTATCTTGTTATCCTGTAAAAGATTACCCTCAAGTAAAACGCCACCAATAAGAATGACTTCGGCATCCGTAAATTCTTTTGCTAATTTTGCATTACTAATATCATTCATAATCAGTATTAATGATTTTTTGCAATGTAAAAACGGAATCAATTTTCTTATTAAATTACCATGGCTTAAAAACAACGTATCACCATCATTAATATAACTTAAGCAAGTTTTGACTAATTCAATATCATGGCTATCATTAAAACTTTGCGTATAATTTTGTGTAATGGCACTTGTCTGACTTCCCCCTCCATCCTGAGCAAGATAAATTGCTCCACCAAAAGAGCGCTTTAAATATCCTTGCTGCTCCAAGTAAGTTAAATCTTGACGAATAGTTACATTCGATACCTGAAGCAATTGTGATAATTCATCAACTTTAACTTCGCCTTGTTTACGAACAATTTCTGCAATTTGCAGTCGTCGTTTTAATAGGGATGAAGATGCTCTAGCCAATTTTATTTCCTATACCGTAGATAAAATGAAGATTGGTGATAATAGAATTAATCCAATGCTTGGTCAATATTAAACTAGCGCATTACATTTTATCTTATAAATCATACCAATAATGATTTCTACGTCTTTTATCTAAGCACATCTCATATATACATGTTAACCATCAAAATGAAAATTTATAAATAATTTTTGTTACGTTTTGAAAGTAATATTGATTTTTGTGATCTATCTCACGTGATTACCACTAGAATAACTTACAATTCGAAAGCATAATTATTAAAAATAAATTTCGAAACGAAAGTTAATTGCTCTATTAAGTCAAAATAAATTATTAAGGGAAAGTCATATGTCTATTATTTCAAGTCACAACATGTTAAAAAAAGCACAAACAGAACACTATGCAGTACCAGCCTTTAACATTCATAATCTAGAAACTATACAGGTCGTAGTTAAAACTGCCGCTGAATTGCAATCACCCGTTATTTTAGCAGGCACACCAGGCACATATAGTTATGCAGGAACAGAAAACATTATTGCTATTGCTCATGAGCTATCTAAAAAGCATAACATCCCTTTAGCTGTTCACTTAGATCATCATGAAGAATTTGATGATATAGCTTATAAAATTAATGCTGGTGTTCGATCTGTCATGATTGATGGTTCACATCTTCAATTTGAAGAAAATATTACCATTGTGAAACGTGTAGTAGATTATGCTCACCGTTATGATGTTAGTGTTGAAGCTGAATTAGGGCGTCTTGGTGGTGTTGAAGATGATTTAGCTGTGGATGCAAAAGATGCTTTATATACCAGTCCTAAACAAGCACTAGAATTTATACAAAAAACCCAAATTGACTCGCTAGCTATCGCCATTGGTACTGCACATGGTCTTTATAAATCAGAACCTAAACTGGATTTTGATCGCCTATCCGAAATTCGCTCAATCACTGATATTCCACTCGTGTTACATGGCGCTTCAGGTGTTCCTGATAAAGATGTTCGTGAATGTATTAAACGTGGAATTTGTAAAGTCAATGTTGCAACCGAATTAAAAATGGCATTTTCAAATGCCTTAAAACAATACTTTATTGAATATCCTGAGGCTAATGACCCTCGCCATTATATGAAACCAGCTAAAGCGGCAATGAAAGAAATTATCAAGAAAATTATTGCCACATGTGGTTGTGCCGGTAAGTTATAGAGGAATTAGGAAGATGATCTATACATTAACACTTAATACCGCAATTGATATGAATATTCGTTGCCAAGGGCTTAATCCTAATTATGTCAACCGCACATCGCATACTCAATATAGCCCAAATGGTAAAGCGGTCAATGTTTCAATTGTCTTGCACAAATTTCTAAAACCGACTTGTGCATTAGGTTTTTTTGGCGGATTTTCTGGAAAATATATCGTTGATGAATTGACAAAAATGCAGATTGAAACAAAGCCTTGTTTTATTGATGATATAACACGTATCAATGTTTTTATTAATGATGGGCAAAATGAATATAAATTGGTGGGTAAAGGCCCTTTTGTTCCTGATAATAAAAAACAAGAATTGCTAGGATTAATAAAATCACTAAGCAGTAACTGTTATTTAGTTATTAGCGGTAGCTTACCAAATAACATTGAACCCGAATATTACCTATCTATTTTAACTCTATGTAAAGTCAAAAATATTCAAGTTATCCTCGATATTAGCCATCCAATATTAAGTGATTTACTCGCTTATAAACCTTTATTAATTAAACCCAATGATGATGAAATCAAAGAAATTTTTGGTTTTGAAACCCAAACGACATCGCAAATTATTACCGCATTAGAAAATATTCACGCACAAGGTGCACAAAATATTTTATTAACTATGGGGGCTAAAGGACTCTATTTTTCGAATGGAACACATATTTGGTTTTGCAATGCTGTAAAGATCAAATTAATCAGCTCCGCTTGTGCTGGAGATGCGTCACTAGCAGCCTTTCTTAGTGAATGGTTGCCTGATAGGGAAAATATTGAAAGATCAATGAAAAAAGCATCGGCAACGGGGGCGAATGTTGCTGAATCAGATGGATTAGGTTTGCTAGATAAGATCTATATTTATATGAATCAAATTGAAATTACCCAAATAAAATGAGGGAATAATTATGAAAAAAATATTAGCTATAACAGGTTGCCCAACCGGTATCGCTCATACTTATATGGCAGAAGAAGCTTTGAAATCCGCAGCTAAAAAAATAGGCGTTGAAATTAAAGTAGAAACCAATGGCGCAGGTGGGATAGATAATGCCATTACAGATGAGGATATAGCGAACGCTATCGGCGTTATTATCGCCGCTGATAAAGATGTCAATCCCGATCGTTTTAATGGCTTGCCTGTTATTGAGGTTCCTGTAAAAGATGGTATTCATAAGGCTGTAATGCTTATTGAGCAAATAATTTCAGGCAATGCGCCATTACGTAACGGAGCTACCAATAATACACAAAAATCGGTACCCTCAAATCAACAACCCGTGACACAAGAGTCAATTGGTCGCCAAATTTACAAACACCTAATGAGCGGTGTATCTAATATGCTGCCTTTTGTTGTCGCAGGTGGTGTATTAATCGCACTCTCATTTTTATGGGGGATTTACTCGGCCGATGAGACAAATGCACAATATAATCAATTTGCCGCATTGTTGATGAAAATAGGCGGGCAAGCATTTGGTATTATGGTACCCATCTTTACGGGTTTTATTGCTTACTCAATTGGAGGTAGGCCTGGGTTAGTGGCAGGTTTTGTTGGCGGATTGATTGCCAATATTACAGGTGCAGGGTTCTTAGGTGGCATTATTGCAGGCTTTGCAGCAGGCTACTTAATGCTATATGTCAAAAAATGGTTAGATAGACTTCCTCGTTCATTTGAAGGGCTAAAATCTATTTTTATCATGCCGTTAATTGGTGTTTTTGTGATTGGTGCAGGCATGTTCTTATTAGGTGACCCAATTGCAGCAGTTAACCATGCAATGAAATCATTTCTTGAATCATTACAATCAGCTAATCCTGTTTTACTTGGCATAGTCATTGGTGCTATGTGTTCCTTTGACTTTGGAGGTCCAGTAAATAAAGCCGCCTATGTAACAGGGACTATGCTACTAGGCGAAGGTAACTTTTACTTTATGGCTGGAGTTTCAGCCGCATGTATTGTGCCACCTTTTGTCATTGCTTTCTCAACAACGATATTTCGTGGAAAAGCATTTACTGAGGAAGAGCGTGCAGCTGGAATTGTAAACTATATTTTAGGTGCTACACACATCACTGAAGGTGCGATTCCTTTTGCGGCTAAAGATCCATTACGAGTCATTCCTGTCATGATGTTATCGTCCGCCATCGCATCGGTATTGACTTTTTTAAGCCATATTCAAGTTCCCGCACCACATGGTGGTTTTCTTGTACTTCCATTGGTAAATAAACCTTTTCTATGGGTAGCTTGTATTTTTACTGGCGCGCTTGTCGGAGCCATATTATTAGGCTTAATTCGAATTCACCAAAATAGACAATTAACAATTAACAATACGATATGATTAACTAATTGATATACCGATAATTTTTCGGTGTATCAAAACTAAAAGGACAACAAATGAGCGATTTAAAACTTACTATCGATGATATTAGAATTATAAGCGGGTGTTATTCTAAACAAGATGCCATTCAATCAGTATCAGAAGCGATGATAAAAGCAGGTCTAGTAAAAGATGATTATACACAAGCCATGTTTGATCGAGATACCCAAATCTCTACATTTTTAGGTAATGGTATTGCCATTCCTCATGGAACGACTGATAAGCGTGATAGTGTCATCAAAACAGGCTTAAAAATAATTTACTATCCAAAAGGGGTACTCTGGGATCAAGATGATAACATAGCTTATGTTGTTATTGGCATCGCAGCGAAAGCTAATGAACATCTCGATATTTTACGACAGTTAACAAAAGCTGTAATTGCTGAAGATACGCTCGATCGTATTAAAACGATTAAAACCGCTGAAAATCTATTAGAAATACTACAAGGTAGTTGCTAAAAGATTTATTTTATTTCATGTCAAAAGATCATTTCAATACAATAAGGTTGAACTTGATTTTCATCCCAAAAACCGACAAATACTACCTCTATGATATAAATAAAAATCATAGAGGAACCCATTATGCTACAGCATTTAACACCATTTCCAACAACAGGTGGTGGAGTATACCTTATCTAAAATTCATCTCTTATTAGCTAAAAATAGCTAACTATTTGGGTGTTAGGCGCACGTTTAGTTGCACTAAACTTGATGTATGATATAAGGAAAAAGGACTATGATGTAGCAGAAAGAACGGCAAATCGAATATGATAAAAATCATTCAGAAAGGCTATTGATTTTATTGAAGTTTTTTGTTTTGCTAAATAATAGTAAATAATAACGTTACTTCTTTTGCGACAAGGCTATTTTATGATGCACTGCCCCATACATAAAATAGACTGCTTAATCCTGATAAACCCTATCAAATCGGAGGTAACTGATATCACTTTATCAAACTCAGCCAAGGTGGGTTATACCTCGTCGTAATGATTGATTTATTGGATTGAAATGTGATTGGTCGGCAAATAAGTTCACCTATTAATAGGTATTTAGTTTTTCCGATAATAGCTGAATATCGTCAGAGCAATATGAAAAGCAATATTACCTTAATGCCAAATTGATTGAGGCGATTACTATCTAATATTTTGGCGAAGATCAAAACCTACTTGATGGTTAAAATTAAGTTTTCTTATCTCTTTTCAACCAAACTTTTAGCGTGTCAATATAGTTGTCAAAATAATTAACTTATTAATATTAAAAGCATTTACATTGGTAAATAGAAAGTTTATTGGATAATGTTATATACATTACTTCAATAATCTGTTGAGATAGAAAAACAATCATATATAATTCATAATCATTTTGTAAATAACATCACTAAAAGTTTTAATAAGTTGCATTTAAAGGAGAGAAAACGCCATGGAAAACAAGCTTAATCGCCTGCTAGGTCAATTAGGTGAAGGATTAATGGGTGGATTACTTGATAGTTTAGGGGGCGTTAGCCATAATCGCTATACCTTAACCGTTGACGGGCTGACCGCACCGATTTCAGTTTTGCATGTTGACGGTGATGAGCAGTTAAATCAACCTTGGCATTATGTGGTTACCTTTACCAGCCCTGACAAAACCTTATCGCCCGATGCGTTCCTTAATCAAAAATCGACTTTCTGCTTTAATCCTGTTATTAACAAACCATTAACTTCCGCTATTCGTTCACTAAGCGACTTGCCGGCCGTGACGAATAAACGCACCTTGCATGGGGTCATCACTGAATTTAGCCAGCTATCAGTCAATAAAGATGAAGCTCATTACCAAGTTGTGTTATCTTCGTGCTTAGCACGGCTGGCTGTGGGGAAAAATAGTGCCCTATTTCAAAATCAAAGCGTGGTCAGTGTGGTTGAAGAAGTGCTACGCAGTCACGGTTTTACCGGCATTGATTACCGGTTAGCGCTCAAAGATAGTTATCCTGAACGGGAGTTTATCACCCAGTGGCAAGAAAGCGACCTGGAATTTATTCAACGCTTATTGGCCGATGTCGGTATCTGGTTTCGCTTTGAAACCCATGCCGAGCATGATTGTGATGTGATGGTGTTAAGTGATTATGAACAAGGCTATGTACAGGTGGCCAATATCGACTATAAACCGCCGAGTGGCATGGCCGATACGGGCATAGAAAGTGTTTGGGATATCACCTTACATAGCGAAGTGGTACCCGCCTCAGTGACCGTTCAAGACTATAACTACCGTGATGCCAAAGCCGATTTACTCACCGATATCAACACCCAACCGAAAACCTCCACCACGCAAGGCACTGATTACCGTTACGAAGAGCATTATAAAAGCGGGCAAGGTCAGCAGAGTAAGCCAAATGATAAAGCCGTTAACTCCAACCAACCACAAACCGCTAACCTGTCACCGCAAGATGACGGTATTGAACAAGATAACGGCATTGAAAGCGGTCAATGGTATGCCAAAATCCGCCATGAACAGGCGATTAGCCAGCAAATTATCATTAAAGGTAAGAGTAATCGCTATAACCTTGCTCCCGGTCAATGGATTAATATCAACGGCAGTCCGCTAACGAATATTAATGACGGTATCCTCATTTTAAGTGTACAAGGGCAAGGTAACCGTACTGATGCCTATGCACTCACCTTTACCGCCATTCCCTATCAAGCCTTAAAACCCTATCGCCCCGCGCCCATACGTTGGCCACAAGTCAGTGGCACCTTACCCGCACGGGTCACTAGCCCTGATAATGACACCTATGGCTATATTGACACTCACGGGCGCTACCGAGTTAAATTTAACTTTGACTTAAAAGCGTGGAAAAAGGGCACTGAAAGCCTATGGGTACGCTTAGCCAAACCTTATTCGGGTAACACTTATGGTTTTCACTTCCCGTTAATTGACGGCACGGAAGTGGCGATTGCCTTTATGAATGGTAATCCAGATAGGCCGTATATCGCCCATGCCATGCACGACAGCGCCCACCCTGACCATGTGACTACGGTAAACAAACACCGCAATGTCATTCGCACCCCCGCCAACAACAAACTGCGCATGGATGATAAACGCGGGCAAGAGCATATCAAACTCGCCACCGAATACGGCAAAAGCCAACTTAACCTTGGTCACCTTGTTAACGAAAAAAAAGCACAACGCGGTGAAGGCTTTGAACTGCGCACGGATGAATGGGGCGCAATTGCTGCCAACAAAGGTTTATACTTAACCACCCAAACCGAGCCGAAAGCCCAAGGCAAACAACTGGATATGCAAGCGGCAATAAACCAACTTGAAAATGCCTTATCGATTGCCAAAGCCCTACAAAATGCCGCTACCCAGTCCGACGCACACAGCGCAGATACCGACAGTCAAGACCAGCTTAAAGCCAACTTAAGCGAGCTAACTCAAAGTGGCCTACTGGCCTATGCGCAAGAAGGCATTGCCTTAACCAGCCCAGAAAACATCCAACTGACAACAGGCAATAGCTTAACCCTAACCAGCGAAAACCAAACCGATATCACCGCATTAAAAAACATCACCGTATCATCTGGCGACGCAATAGGGCTATTTGCCCATAAATCAGGCATGAAGCTATTTGCTAACCAAGGCGATATTGAGGTTCAAGCCCAAAATGCCAACCTCAATATGGCGGCTAAGCAAGATATAAAAATAGACAGTGTTGATGGTGAAACACAGATAACAGCTACTAAAGCGCTGACCCTAATCTGTGGCGGCTCTTATATCAAAATCAGCAGTGCAGGCATTGAACTGGGTACACAAGATAATATTTATCTTAAATGTAATGTCATGCAAAAGATGGGGGCACATAATATGTCAATCACAAATAATTTAGCCGACGAAGTAAAATGCCAAAATACGCAAAATCAACAGGCTAACGATCAGCAAGCTACAATCGATATCGAATAAAAAGGTCAAAGTATGTTGAGATGTGGACAAACAACCATTGATTTAAATAAATTATCGGATAATGCCTTGGCAATAACACGAATACTTGTTGATGAGTCGCAGGTTTATAAAAACCGTTGTTTAGCACTGCTTGATCCATTTTTAACTCCAATTGATGAGCCCTTTATGAAATACTTTCATAATCAACTTCGATTATATAAAGTACCCATAAGCCATCCATCAGTATTAAAAACAAAGTGTCCATGGCTAATAGAACTGGATCTTAGAGACAAATACGAGCAAGCCGTATTAAGTTTTATGCTTGATCGAGCACTCAAACAGCTAGCTCCGCAATCGATTGCTGTAGGGACAGGTCAGCAATATTGTGCTTGGTTATTTACCCATAAAAAAACCGAAAGTATAGCCAAAGATTTAGGGTTACGCACAATCCAAAAACGAGGGAGAGATAAAAATATACTGCTACGATACTACGATCCCGCTGTCTTTTTTCAGCTAATGAGTATATTAGACAGCAAACAACAAAACAAACTATTAGGCAATATTGAAAAATGGGCAATGCTAACTCGACAAGGTACCCTTAATATTAAACAGCAGATCGAACCCGTACAATTCTCCTTAATGGGTAGTTTATGGATCACAACCGATCAACATCAAAAATTGGATTGTATTGGAATTAATAATCAAATTATTCGTTCAGAACAAATAAAACATCCAGCAAAAAATATTGATGAAATTCAATCATTACAAAAAATTACTCCTTGTTTAATTCGTTTAATGAATAACAATATTCACGAAAAAGAATTAAAACTTGAATGGGCAAAATTGGCATTAAAATGGGGGCATGATTTTGATTGTCACCCCAAAATTGAAAGTAAAATCAAGCAATGTACGGATCTTGGTAAATATTATCGACTTTTGGGCGAATTGAATAAAATAAGATCAGATAATTGGCAAATATATTTACAAGAACTGAATGAAAAATAAGGGATTGATGAGGATTAGACATGAGTGAACAAAGCGAAAAAAAACAGTGTGATTGCCAAAGAGAAGGACTGGCTATTTTTCCTACCCGTTATACGGTAGTTCCTACTTATATTAAAAGTGCTTGTCCAACATGGGCAAAGTTAGACGGAGTAACCACTGTTTCCTTAAATAAGGATTACCAGTATCATGTTCGCCGAATTAGAGCTGGGTTTATTTATATTTATTTACCTTCAGACGCAGACGGTTCTAATGAAGACAGTTCTAATGAAGACGCTAGCTCACAAAGTGAATCCGCACAAGAGGAGTTAGAAAACCGTTATTGGTTAATTTATAGTGTTGATGATGAAGGTCGGTTTACTAAATTAAATGGCATGCAGTCGACAAAATCGGTTGATGTGAACGAAAACGGATCCTACCACTGCCCAAACTTATTAAGTAACCCTACGTTAAATGCTTTTCTTACTATACCGAACCCTTCGCGTTACAGTAAAGTTTATATTGCTTATAGTGAGTTTCCTTGGACTGTTGAAGCGATGCAAGAATATCGCAAAACACCAACCCCACGTATGCAAGAATTAGATATTGAGGCTTGGCAAAATAAAAACTATAACCAAGAAAGTGCCACTATTGCCTCAGGACGATCAATTACTGATATTTTAGATTTTAATTTTGATTTTATCCAAAAAAATGCCTTGCCTGATACAAAACATGAATTTTATCAAAGTGCCCAATCAGTCAATGCTATGCAAGGGCCACTGTGGCTGTATGATAAAAAATCAATTTTATTAAATAACGATTATCAAAAAATCACCCAAATTAACACAACTGAACAACCGTGGGCGATTTTTAAAGCCAATACCAATGAATCGGAGGAACAGCTTTCAGCTGAAATGCACGATTCATATGTACAAAAATTACATAGCACGATGCAAAGTTATAGCGGTGATCATGGGCAACCAATGTTGCTAGCATTGGATGATGCAATAGGGGTAGCGCTCGATCTCAACAACTACTATACCGATATTTTTGGTCACTTGGGTCAATTTAACAAAGAAGCCGATATGGAATTAGATGTTAAAGAGATGATGAAAGTGGTGGAAACCTATTCCGAATATCAAGTAGCGCAAGAAGATTTCAAGTTTTCCCCTACAAATGACGAACTCTATTTAGCGACAGCAAATGGTAAAAGGTTAGCAGATATTGATTACCAAGAAGCATTTTCATTATCACAATTAAAAGATATAAGCGATAAAGAATATGAAAGTATTTCGCAATATAACAAACATAAAATAGGAGGTAAATTTAAAGTAAGGGGTATTATTGATAATATGAATAAGATATATGGTACGCCTAAAGCTGAAGATGGACTTAAGGCACCTATAAATCGTAATTATTATCAATTAGTCAAATCATACATTTTATTGGTTAAAGAGTATTTTTATGGCAAACCGCTTGGGCATGAATACTATTACCGATTTATGAAATTTTTAAAATTGAATTATTTTGGTGAAGGTCCTTCAATATATGAAAGCCCCTGGTATAGCGATCAACTAATTAACGGAGAATACCTAAAAAACAGCATTTATGCTAAAGCTATAAAATATTCCTTGTTTAGTTATGAAGCCCCAATTGAAGAAATTAAGCAAGATGCCAAATTATTGGATAAAGTTTATGAAGCATTGATTAAAGAGTATTGTGACAAAGCAAAAGAACATCAATCACTTCTTTATAGAAAAACACAAAATGAGTTTAAAAAATATAAACGGTGCTTGATTTCTCACCATTTTGAAAATGTGGAAAAAAAATTTAACCAACATATTAAGCAAATTGCCAGTGAACGAGCCAAGCAGCTTATTAATTGGATTAAAGAAAGCCATTATTTAACCTTTGTGAATGATCTATCGTACGAACGTAATATTGAGCTCGACAACAACAGTGCGGTATGGGGTAAATGCCAAACAAAAATAAAAGAAGAATTGAAAAAGGCAATAGAATCGAAAGAAATAGAAGATTATCAAGAAAAAGAGTTATTAAAAATTAACCTTAATGGTTATTATTTTACCGCAGTGGTTAACCGCACTTTTGAAGGGTTAGAACAAACCGAAGAAGGCAATGCCTTTATTGAACAGCTGTTAGATATCCAGCAATTTAGTATTGAAGGCGAAACCTATATCCATATTAGAACCTCGATTGCGGCATTATTATGGCGTACAATCAGCTATGACTGGCAGTTAACTTGGGACGTATTGAAAGAAATATATAACGCAGTAGATGCTAATAAAAAAGAAAAATATGCTGAAGATGCGCTTACAGAAGCAATTAAATCCAACATATCAACCTATATCGTTAATTTACGCAAAGCCAACTTAGTGCTAGAACATATCATGGAGTTAAAGAAACTGCAAAATAAACAGGGGCTAACTACTATTGCGATTGACACCAGCTTTGGTAAACATAACATTATTACCCGTTGGTTTAGCAATTACGACAACCCAGGTACCATGAATAATTACACGTTAAAACTGTATGATAAACTGGTGGCAATGTGTAAACCGATTAACACCTGTTTATACAGCTTAGGGGCAATGATTGCCGAAACCGCTGCCTTGGCGCTGTCCGGCGTTGTTTGGAAAACGGCTGTCACTTATGCGCATATGAAATATCAAATTATGGCGACTTATAAAACCTTTAAAGCGCAAAGCTTTGTGGGGGTGCCTGTGGGGGGGGGCTTGCATGTTTTGCTTAGCACTTACCCTGCTCAAGTAAAAAAAACCTTAAAAGAACTGCGTGACAGTTTAAACAGCGCCATTAAACAGCTTGATAAACGCTTTACCGAACAATTTGTTGAGCTCGATCACCTATTTAAAAAGCAAGTTAATGTGGTGTTTAAAATTTTTTCTGAACAGGCAACTCAACAATTAACCACTAATCAAATTCATCTGCGTAGCGCAAGGTTAGGTTTTTTAGTAGGGGCGTTTGAAGCCTATAACTGGCGATACATTATGAATAAAGAGCCTTCACTATTTGCTAACGATACCGACATTTTATTAGAAAAAGCCATGGCAACTAGTTCGTTAGCAGCCGCTGTTGCCGACACCGTAGCATCAACCATTTTAGCACGTAACCCAAGGGCAATAAAAGGCTTTCGGTATGCTAAAACAGGCTTTGGCGTGTTTACCGCATTAACTTATTTTATCTCTGCGGTTGAAATGGGGATAGGCGCTAAGGACAACTACAAATATGGCAATTCATATGCCACTTGGTCGGGAGGGTTAGCGTGTGGACTAAACACGACGGCTGGTGGATTATATGTGTTATATGGGTTATCGTACCGTTATGAATGGGTACAAACCCTGTTCCGTGTAAAAATTCAGAAACTAATCTTGCGCAAAGGGCTTCAACAAGCCTTTAATTTAGGCGCCTGCCGATTATTACTATTCCGTGTTGCTGGAGCGGTTGGAGGGTTAGCGGCACTATTAACATGGATTTATGAAATTTGTAAAGATAACGATATTCAAATTCATCTTAAATTTTCAGCACTAGGCAAAAAAAGAGATGAGCAAAAATTTACCAATGCCGCGCAACAGGCTAACCATTTTACAGCCATTGCTGAATTAAAAGGTTTTTTTGACGATGCGATCTTTTCCACTCAACAAGCAAATAGTGCGCCGCAAACGCACCCTAAAACCGAAGATCAAAGCGATCAAGATCAATTGCAACACCCCGCCATTATGTTACAAATTGAGCAGGAAGTATTAAAATGGTTGGATTAATGGTTGCACAAGGTGATTTATCATCGCTTTATTAATAAAAAGCGGGTATAGCCCCCGCTTTTAATGCATTCTTAGTTCATCTTCTTCTATCGGTGGGTACCCTGACCATTCATTAGGGTGATTAACCGCCCCCATTTTTAACGCATATTTACGCCATAACTGCGCACGGGGAATATCTTGCTCTTCGCGTTTATAATAGTAACTTAACGACGTTATGATAATGTGGTTGCCTTGAATGGCTTTTTTGATTAAATAACGCTCTTTTAATGTTGATTGTTCGCCAACCGTATTGCCTAGTAATATATCAAAGGTGTCTCTTGGCCAAAGTGTAAAAGCGATAATTCGTGAACCATAGAGCATATTTAAATTGTAAAAATCTTTCAGGTAAAAGAAATTATCATAGATCAAATCTTCATCCCTCACCTTTTCACGAGCACTATTATATTGGGAACGATATTTTATTGTTTGATGTTTTAATTGTGTTCTAAATTTATATTGATTAGACATTATAACTCTAAGGGTATGCCATAAGTTATCATCGGGTTGCAATTGATAGGCTTGCTCAAGTAAGGTAAAGGCTTTATATTCATCGACTTTGGTACCTAAGCCTTGCATATACATAAACGCTAATGTCCTTATTGCTGGGACAAACTGTTGGTTTGCTGCTTGTTCATAAAGCGTAAAGGCATGATTTTCATTTTTATCAACCCCAATACCAAATAGATAAAAATAAGCCAAATTGGTTTGCGCTAAAGCATGCCCTTGGTTGGCGGCTTTTTGGTACCATTCAATGGCTTTTTGTAAATCAGGCTCGACCCCTTGGCCATATTCACTCAAGGGGTAAACTCCACGGGGATAATACTCAATGGGTAAGCTCATTTTGTCGAATCGGGCAAATTGTGCTTCGATTTTAGGTAGTTCAGGGTCGATATTGTTGCCATTTTCGTCAAAAATATACAATCGAGGCGCTTTACCGCCTGATGCGTTTTCGTAAATATAACCAATACTATTTTGAGCATCGGCATTGCCTTGAGCAGCCGCTTTTTCAAACCAACTTAAAGCAATCGGAAAGTTGTTTAACTCATCACGGTACATTGAGCCTAAGTTATATTGTGCTTTAGCCAGTCCCTGAGCGGCCGCTTTTTCAAATAATAGCCGTGCTTTAGTGTGATCCCCTTTTTGGTAAAGCAAATTATCGCCGTAAAAAATTTCGCCCAAGGTGTTTTGGGCAATGGCATCACCACTTTCAGCCAGTTCAGTGCACAATTTAATGTTTGCTTCATCACGTGAAAGTTGGCAAGTGGGTTGCTCCGAGGCGCTAGGCATCAAGCGAGTTTGGGTCGCATTGGTATGATGATTGCCCTTGGCAAAAGCCGACATCGCAAATAAGGCAACACCAAACCCCAATACCGCATAAGGGATTTTTTTCATTTTCATTCCATTTATAACGATTTTTGATGAATTTTAATATGGTTAACCGCGCTAATTGTATAGCAAAAATTGGTGGTAACAAATTAAAAAACAAACAATAAATACCTTAAAAAATCGAAGATCAAAGCGATCAAGATCAATCGCAACACCTTGCAATCATGTTACAAAAACAATTAAAAGCGAATATGATCCGCTTTTAATGCATTCTTAGTTCATCTTCTTCTATCGGTGGGTACCCAGACCATTCATTAGGGTGATTAACCGCCCCCATTTTTAACGCGTATTTACGCCATAACTGCGCACGGGGAATATCTTGCTCTTCGCGTTTATAATAATGACTTAACGACGTTATGATAATGTGGTTGCCTTGAATGGCTTCTTTGGTTAAATAATGCTCTTTTAGCTTTGACAGTTCGCCAACTGTATTGCCCAGTAATACATCAAAGGTGTTTCTTGGCCATTTTGCATAAATGTGTATTTCCCACCCTTTCTGCATATTTAGGTTATAAAACCCATTAAGAAAATGAAAGCGATCATAGATCCAATCTTCATCGCATACCTTTTCACGAGCACTATATTGGGAACGATATTTTATTGTTTGATGTTTTAATTGTGTTCTAAATTTATATTGATTAGACATTATAACCCTAAGGGTATGCCATAAGTTATCATCAGGGTGCAATTGATAGGCTTGCTCAAGTAAGGTAAAGGCTTTATATTCATCGACTTTGGTGCCTAAGCCTTGCATATACATAAACGCTAATGTCCTTATTGCTGGGACAAACTGTTGGTTTGCTGCTTGTTCATAAAGCGTAAAGGCATGATTTTCATTTTTATCAACCCCAATACCAAACAGATAAAAATAAGCCAAATTGGTTTGCGCTAGGGCATGCCCTTGGTTGGCGGCTTTTTGGTACCATTCAATGGCTTTTTGTAAATCAGGCTCGACCCCTTGGCCATATTCACTCAAGGGGTAAACTCCACG
The DNA here is from genome assembly GCF_001690825.1 of Gilliamella sp. Fer1-1. Lineage (NCBI taxonomy): Bacteria > Pseudomonadati > Pseudomonadota > Gammaproteobacteria > Orbales > Orbaceae > Gilliamella > Gilliamella sp. Fer1-1. The sequence continues at coordinate 47,567 of NZ_LZGX01000104.1, read as the reverse complement.
GGGATAATATTCAATGGGTAAGCTCATTTTGTCGAATCGGGCAAATTGTGCTTCGATTTTAGGTAGTTCAGGGTCGATATTGTTGCCATTTTCGTCAAAAATATACAATCGAGGCGCTTTACCGCCTGATGCGTTTTCGTAAATATAACCAATACTATTTTGAGCATCGGCATTGCCTTGAGCAGCCGCTTTTTCAAACCAACTTAAAGCAATCGGAAAGTTGTTTAACTCATCACGGTACATTGAGCCTAAGTTATATTGTGCTTTAGCCAGTCCCTGAGCGGCCGCTTTTTCAAATAATAGCCGTGCTTTAGTGTGATCCCCTTTTTGGTAAAGCAAATTATCGCCGTAAAAAATTTCGCCCAAGGTGTTTTGGGCAATGGCATCACCACTTTCAGCCAGTTCAGTGCACAATTTAATGTTTGCTTCATCACGTGAAAGTTGGCAAGTGGGTTGCTCCGAGGCGCTAGGCATCAAGCGAGTTTGGGGCGCATTGGTATGATGATTGCCCTTGGCAAAAGCCGACATCGCAAATAAGGCAACACCAAACCCCAATACCGCATAAGGGATTTTTTTCATTTTCATTCCATTTATAACGATTTTTGATGAATTTTAATATGGTTAACCGCGCTAATTGTATAGCAAAAACCGTAGTAACAAATTAAAAAACAAACAATAAATACCTTAAAAAACCGAAGATCAAAGCAAGCAAGATCAATCGCAACACCTTGCAATCATGTTACAAAAACAATTAAAAGCGGATATGATCCGCTTTTAATGCATTCTTAGTTCATCTTCTTCTATCGGTGGGTATCCTGACCATTCGCTAGGGTGATTGGACGCTCCCATTTTTAACGCGTATTTACGCCATAATTGCGCACGGGGAATATCTTGCTCTTCGCGTTTATAATAGTGACTTAACGACGTTATGATAATGTGATTGCCTTGAATGGCTTCTTTGGTCAATATGCGCTCTTTTAATGTTGATTGTTCGCCAACTGTATTGCCCAGTAATATATCAAAGGTGTCTCTTGGCCAAAGCGTAAAAGAGATAATTCGTGAACCATAGATCATATTTAAATTGTAAAAATCTTTTAGATAAAAAAATTTATTGCAAATCAAATCTTCATCACTGGCGTGTTTTTTATCACTAATTTTGGAACGATATTTTCTTTCTTGATGTTTTAATTCGGTGTTAAAGTCATATCGATTAGACATTATTACATCAATCAATTGCCATAAGTTATCATCAGGTTGCAATTGATAAGCTTGCTCAAGTAAGGTAAAGGCTTTATATTCATCGACTTTGGTACCTAAGCCTTGCATATACATAAACGCTAATGTCCTTATTGCTGGGACAAACTGTTGCTTAGCGGCTTGTTCATAAAGCGTAAAGGCATGATTTTCATTTTTATCAACCCCAATACCAAATAGATAAAAATAAGCCAAATTGGTTTGCGCTAAAGCATGCCCTTGGTTGGCGGCTTTTTGGTACCATTCAATGGCTTTTTGTAAATCAGGCTCGACCCCTTGGCCATATTCACTCAAAGGGTAAACTCCACGGGGATAATATTCAATGGGTAAGCTCATTTTGTCGAATCGGGCAAATTGTGCTTCGATTTTAGGTAGCTCAGGATCGATATTGTTGCCATTTTCGTCAAAAATATACAATCGAGGCGCTTTACCGCCTGATGCGTTTTCGTAAATATAACCAATACTATTTTGAGCATCGACATTGCCTTGAGCGGCGGCTTTTTCAAACCAACTTAAAGCAACTGGAAAGTTGTTTAACTCATCACGGTACATTGAGCCTAAGTTATATTGTGCTTTAGCCAGTCCCTGAGCGGCCGCTTTTTCAAATAATAGTCGAGCTTTAGTGTGATCCCCTTTTTGGTAAAGCAAATTATCGCCGTAAAAAATTTCGCCCAAGGTGTTTTGGGCAATGGCATCACCACTTTCAGCCAGTTCAGTGCACAGTTTCATGTTTGCTTCATCACGTGAAAGTTGGCAAGTGGGTTGCTCCGAGGCGCTAGACATTAAGCGAGTTTGGGGCGCATTGGTATGATGATTGCCCTTGGCAAAAGCCGACATCGCAAATAAGGCAACACCAAACCCCAATACCGCATAAGGGATTTTTTTCATTTTCATTCCATTTATAACGATTTTTGATGAATTTTAATATGGTTAACCACGCTAATTGTATAGCAAAAATCGGTGGTAACAAATTAAAAAACAAACAATAAATACCTTAAAAAAACCGAAGTTCAAAGCAAGCAAGAACAATCAAAACACCTTGCAATCATATTACAAAAACAATTAAAAGCGGATATGATCCGCTTTTAATGCATTCTTAGTTCATCTTCTTCTATCGGTGGGTATCCTGACCATTCGCTAGGGTGATTGGACGCTCCCATTTTTAACGCGTATTTACGCCATAATTGCGCACGGGGAATATCTTGCTCTTCGCGTTTATAATAGTAACTTAACGACGTTATTATAATGTGATTACCTTGAATGGCTTCTTTGGTTAAATAACGCTCTTTTAGCTTTGACAGTTCGCCAACTGTATTGCCCAGTAATACATCAAAGGTGTTTCTTGGCCATTTTGCATAAATGTGTATTTCCCACCCTTCCTGCATATTTAGGTTATAAAACCCATTAAGAAAATGAAAGCGATCATAGATCCAATCTTCATCGCATACCTTTTCACGAGCACTATATTGAGAGCGATATTTGGTTTTTTGGCGCTTCAATTGAGTATTAAAGTCATATCGATTAGACATTATTACATCAATCAATTGCCATAAGTTATCATCAGGGTGCAATTGATAAGCTTGCTCAAGTAAGGTAAAGGCTTTATATTCATCGACTTTGGTACCTAAGCCTTGCATATACATAAACGCTAATGTCCTTATTGCAGGGACAAACTGTTGCTTAGCGGCTTGTTCATAAAGTGTAAAGGCATGATTTTCATTTTTATCAACCCCAATACCAAACAGATAAAAATAAGCCAAATTGGTTTGCGCTAGGGCATGCCCTTGGTTGGCGGCTTTTTGGTACCATTCAATGGCTTTTTGTAAATCAGGCTCGACCCCTTGGCCATATTCACTCAAAGGGTAAACTCCACGGGGATAATATTCAATGGGTAAGCTCATTTTGTCGAATCGGGCAAATTGTGCTTCGATTTTAGGTAGTTCAGGGTCGATATTGTTGCCATTTTCGTCAAAAATATACAATCGAGGTGCTTTACCGCCTGATGCGTTTTCGTAAATATAACCAATACTATTTTGGGCATCGGCATTGCCTTGAGCGGCGGCTTTTTCAAACCAACTTAAAGCAATCGGAAAGTTGTTTAACTCATCACGGTACATTGAGCCTAAGTTATATTGTGCTTTAGCCAGTCCCTGAGCGGCCGCTTTTTCAAATAATAGCCGCGCTTTAGTGTGATCCCCTTTTTGGTAAAGCAAATTATCGCCGTAAAAAATTTCGCCCAAGGTGTTTTGGGCAATGGCATCACCACTTTCAGCCAGTTCAGTACACAGTTTCATGTTTGCTTCATCACGTGAAAGTTGGCAAGTGGGTTGCTCCGAGGCGCTAGGCATCAAGCGAGTTTGGGGCGAATTGGTATGATGATTGCCCTTGGCAAAAGCCGACATCACAAATAAGGCAACACCAAACCCCAATACCGCATAAGGGATTTTTTTCATTTTCATTCCATTTATAACGATTTTTGATGAATTTTAATATGGTTAACCACGCTAATTGTATAGCAAAAATCGGTGGTAACAAATTAAAAAACAAACAATAAATACCTTAAAAAATCGAAGATCAAAGCGATCAAGATCAATCGCAACACCTTGCCATTATGTTACAAATTGAATTGGAGATAGAGTAAAAAGTATTAAAATGGATGATTTTGTTGTTTTTCAGACTCAACAATAAAAAAACGGGCGGTGCCCGTTATTTATTGCGTTACATTATCTTCAATAGGTGGGTAATCAGGCCAAAATTCTGGTTTATTGACTTGTCCCATTTTTAATGCATATTTGCGCCATAACAGCGCTTTTTGGATATCACCGCCTTCTCCTTTATAAAAATAACTTAGTAAAGTCATTGTATTATAATAACCTTGGATGGATTTTTTTATAAAGTAACGTTCTTTTAATTTCAATAGATCGCCTGTATCTTTGCCTAACCAAACATCTAAGGTATTTCTTCGGTTTTTCGTTAAAATAAACAGATGTGAACTATTCAGCATGTCTAGATTGTAGAAGCTTTTAAGTCCATATAAGGATCCATAGATCAAATCTTCATCACTACCTTCTCCAAGAATGTAATAGCTAATTCTAATAGTTTTTTGATCTTTATGCTGTAATGTGGTTTTTAACCCATAATGTCGATACATTACGTTATAAAAAAAATCCCATAAGGTTTCATCAGGTTGTAGTTGGTAGGCTTGCTCAAGTAAAGTAAAGGCTTTATATTCATCCGCTTTGGTGCCTAAACCTTGCATATACATAAACGCTAACGTTTTTATTGCTGGGACAAACTGTTGGTTTGCTGCTTGCTCATAGAGTTTAAAGGCGTGACTTTCATCTTTATTGACCCCGATACCAAACAGATAAAAATAGGCCAAATTAGTTTGCGCTAGGGCATGCCCTTGGTCGGCGGCTTTTTGGTACCATTCAATGGCTTTTTGTAAATTAGGCTCTAGTCCTTGACCATATTCACTCAATGGATAAATGCTACGTCGGTAATAATCAACAGGCAAGTTATTATCAAACTTTGCAAACTTTGCTTTAATATTGGGGATTTTTTTGTCTGTATTTTTACCGCTTTGATTAAAAGTATATAGCCGAGGAGGGGTACCTCCCGATGCATTTTCGTAAATATAACCAATACTATTTTGAGCATCAACATTACCTTGTGCAGCGGCTTTTTCAAACCAACTTAAAGCAAGCGGAAAGTTGTTTAACTCATCACGATACATTGAGCCTAAGTTATATTGTGCTTTAGCCAGTCCCTGAGCAGCCGCTTTTTCAAATAATAGTCGTGCTTTAGTGTGATCCCCTGCTTCGTACCAAGGTTTAATAGTATAAAAGATTTCACCTAAGGTATTTTGGGCCATGGCATCACCTTTTTCAGTCAGCTCAGTGCAGAGTTTAATGTTTTCTTTATCAAACTTAAGTTGACAAATCGGTTGAGTAGGTTGGTTTTCGCTATTATAAGATGTTGTAGCAAGGTTTTTAGTGTTATCGGCATCACTTGAAAACGATACAAAGCATAATAAAAATGCAGTGTGAAGGATTTTTTTCATTTTTATTCCATTTATTACTATTTTTAATAAATTCTGATATTGTTAACCTATTTAATTATATAGTAAAACATTGTGCTAACAAGTTAAAAAATAGTCAATAAATTCCCCAAAAAACGAAGATCAAAATCGATCTCAATATCCAGTAATCATGTTACAAATTGAGTTAGAGGTAAAGTAAAAAGTATTACAACAGTTGGAGCTATTGTTGTGCAAGGTGATTGTTTTTCCTAATTTTTTAATGTGTATTTACGTCATAACTGCGTACGGGGTATATTTTGCTCTTCGCCTTTACCATAGTAAATTAACGAGGTTTTTATCATGTTATTGTCTTAAATGGCTTCTTTTGTCAAGTGCACTCTTTTAATTTTCATAGTTCGCTAATAATATGTTTAAGGTTACGATTTTCAGCCTCTAGTTCTTTTAAACGTTTAATGTTTCAAGTTTCTATACGCTCTATTTTTCCCACCATTGATAAAAAGTTAAATTGTCCACACCCTATTTGCGGGATAGTGCTTTAATGGGAACGCATGCCTCAGCTTCTTTTCAAATAGATACGATTTGATGTTTAGTCATTTTTTCATAATTAAATCTTTTTTTACTTTTATCATAGAGAATTTTCTATTTTTAGTTGTACTATTTTAGGGGGATAGTTACATTTAGGGGACAGTTACATACAAAAAGTTATAACACTTGGGTTGCGAATTTAATAAGTAAATATGGTTATAAAACGAAATGAATTTTAGTTAAAAACATGCTGAGTTCGGATATCGAGATTAGATATGATGTCTTAACAATATATCCCAGTTATCATGAAAAATTTGAGGGATAGGCAAGGGGCGGTTTCACAGATGATGACAATGTTGTTTTACCAATTAATAGTACGGCGGAAGAAATCGGAGCTGGATTAAGACGGATTTTAGTTGTTGCTGTTAATTTAGCTAATCTAGTTTTTATATTTTTGTTAAAGGTGAATGTTAACATTGTCACCAAACTATATAATTATGAGCGGAGAATAGTAATTTTAAGCTGATTTTTACGCATTGTGCATCCTATTTTTCATTTGAAATATAAAAGAATACACAAACCTAGTACGTATAAAAATCATTCAGAAAAACCATTGATTTTATTGAAGTTTTTATTATTGAAAAATAATAGCAAATAATAACATTACTTCTTTTGCGACAAGGCTATTTTATGATGCACTGCCCGATATATTTAAATATTGGGCGTATGTGAATACTAACTTTTTTGTAACGAATATTTGCTTTGCACTAACTGGCTATTAAAGGCTATTAAAGGCTATTTTAGCTATTTGCTATAGTCTTAATAAGCGTCTTATCAACCATATAATCATCTTCTTTTTAAAACAACCCGCAGATCTTCACCTACCATCGTAGTCGATTCGAACTGAAAGTTGGGTGCCATGGATAATTTTTGTAAATTAGGCAATATACACATATCTTTCGAATTATGCCCAAGTAATTTTGGCGCATAATAGATAATCAGTTCATCAACTAAGTCTTGCTCTATTAGTGCGCCAGCTAAGTGTGCACCAGCTTCAACCCAGACGGAATTTATGCCTTTTTTTCCAAAAAGTGTTAGTAAATGAACTAAATCAATATGATTTTGGGGAGAAGATTCAATAATTAATTGAGTGTTGGGTTTATTGATCGCAATATCTTGTTTGCGCACTACCCATATTTCGCCCAGTTGCTTAAAAATATTTTCTTCGCCTGTTAGTTGATTCTGACTATCGATAATGACTCGTATGGGTTGTCGAATATTTTCAGGAGGATAAATTTGTTTTATGTCATCAGGCAATTGTGCATGCCTGACTGTTAAGCTCGCATTATCCGTTTGCACCGTCATGCGAGTGCTCAATATACAACTTGCTTGCGCTCTGTATCTTTGTACATCTTGCCTTGCAATACTTGATGTTATCCATTTGCTTTCACCTGATGCCATAGCGATTTTACCGTCTAGCGAGGCAGCTAGTTTAAGTTGTACATATGGCAATCCAGTTCGCATTCGCTTTAAAAAACCTTTATTAAGCGATTCAGCTTGAGCGGCTAATACTCCAACAATAACCTCAATTCCCGCATCACGTAATCGTTTAATTCCATTACCTGAAACATTAGGGTTGGGATCTTGCATAGCAATCACAACACGTTTAATTTGCGATCTAATTAAGGCATCAGCACAAGGAGGAGTTCGCCCAAAATGACTGCAAGGTTCCAATGTCACGTAAGCGGTTGCACCTTGTGCGGCTTTTCCAGCCATGTTAAGTGCGTAAACTTCGGCATGTGGTAAACCTGCTTTTTGATGATAACCCGTGCCAACAATCTGATTATTTTTTACGATCAGGCAACCGACATTAGGATTAGGTGACGTGGTAAAACGACCCAACTTAGCGAGCTCAATAGCTTGCTGCATATAAAAATAATCGTTATCGTTTATTATCATTTAGGGTGTTATTTCTGTTGTAATTTGGCAATTTCATTACTAAATTGTTCGATATCATCAAAACTAAAATAGACCGATGCAAAACGGATATAAGCTATTTTATCAAGCTTTTTGAGTTCTTCAATAACGTAACGACCAATTAATTTCGCTGGTATTTCACGTTCGCCTGTTGATCTAATTTTTGATTTTATACGTGTAATAGCATCTTCAATCGAGTCAAAGCTAACAGGGCGTTTTTCTAAAGCTCGTTTTATACCATTGCGTAATTTATCTTCATTAAATGGCTCACGAACTTTATTACTTTTAATGACATTAGGCATAATTAATTCAGCAATTTCAAATGTGGTAAAACGCTCATTACATTCAACACATTGTCGTCTTCGACGTACTTGAAAGCCTTCACTAACAAGTCGAGAATCAATCACCTTAGTATCATTTGCATTACAAAACGGACAAAACATAATAATATCCTTATAATGACACAATTTAGATTACAATAGCTCAAAATTTTGATTTAAACAAGATTGATTAGTATTTTCTATTCTTGATGAGACGCATATTTTAGCGTTAAGAATAAGGAAGCTATTTAATGAGTAAGATTAGCTAAGCGATAAAGTAAGACAATTAAGAGCATTATCACTCAATGAATTAAATGCCGCCGATTTTTTGGCGGCAGTACAAAATTTACCATTCTAGTTTCATTAAAAAATTACGTAATTTGGTAAAATCATTCGGCATATAATGGGAAAGTAGTGTCATATCTGCTCGTTCAGCTAATGCGTTAGGAAGTGCAATTTGCTTGCCAAGAATATTTTCAACGACTTCTTTAAATTTAGCGGGGTGCGCAGTACCTAAAAATAAGCCATATTCACCCTTTTGTAACTGATCACGTAAAGCACGATAAGCAATTGCGCCATGAGGTTCGGACAAATAGCCTTTTTGATCGAGTTCACAAACGGTTTGTTTAGCAACTTCATCAGAAACCGCCGCATGAGCCAGTGATTTAAGATCCCAACCTTCACGCTGATAAATTTCTTCAATTCTAGGCCAGTTATTGGGTTGACTAACATCCATTGCATTAGATAGCGTTGCAATTGTTGCATGTGGTTCCCATTTACCCGTTTCTAAATATCGAGGTACTGTATCATTCGCATTAGTTGCTGCAATAAAACGCTTAATTGGTAAGCCCATGGTTTTTGCAAGTAGCCCTGCGGTTAAATCACCAAAGTTGCCACTTGGAACCGAAATAACTAATTGCTCACGTTGTTTGGGTGTTAATTGAGCGTAAGCTTCAAAATAGTAACATATTTGAGCGAGTAATCGGCTGATATTGATCGAATTAGCAGAGTTCAAACCAATTTTAGTTTTTAATTCTTCATCATCAAATGCCTTTTTCACTAATGCTTGGCAGGCATCAAAATCACTTTTGATGGCAATGGTATGAATATTATCACCAAGTGTACAAAAGAGTTTTTCTTGTAATGGGCTGATTTTTCCTTCAGGGTATAAAATAACGGCCCGAATATTCGGCAAATGATAAAATGCATGGGCGACAGCTGCGCCTGTATCGCCAGATGTCGCAGTTAAAATAGTGATTTTTTTATCTGCTGCTACTTGAACTAATGCTTGTGCCATAAATCGCCCACCAAAATCTTTAAATGCTAGTGTGGGACCATGATAAAGCTCTAATGAGCCAATATCTGCTTCAACGGATGTTATGGGGGCAGGAAATTGAAAAGCATTTTTAACTAGTCTGTACATATCATCACTGCTAATTTCATCACCAATAAAAGCAGATAATATTTTGGCGCTACGAGTAACAAAATCAAGATTTAATAATGATTCAATTTCGTTTATGGAAAATTTAGGGAGTTCTTGGGGAAAGAATAGGCCTTGGCCTTTTCCTAATCCTTGTTGTACCGCTTGAGAAAAACTAACTTGTTCTGAATGATCTTTTAAGTTATATAATTTCATAATTATGTTCCGGTTATCTTTAATCTTTAATCTTTCACTTTTACTGCTATCAGCTTGAACAGTAAAAAGTTAACGTATTTTTTAGATTTAGTCCTGTTTTTATAATAAATAAACTTAAATAATTCTTGCGCCTAGGGGATCTATTTTACAAATATGGGTAAAGCCTTCATCATTTTGTAAATAACAATGTTTAAGCAGTAATTCAATTTGTTGTGCCGTTTCAAGTTGATCTGCAATGACAAACATTGTTGGACCTGAGCCAGAAATTCCCGATGCTAGAGCTCCGAGCTGTTTGACCCGTTTTTGTATTTCATCAAAGCTAGGTAATAATTGTTTGCGGTAAGGTTCAGCAATATTATCAACAAGCATTGCCGAAGCCAATTTAGGTTGTTTGGTATAACAAGCATGCAAAAAACCACCCACATAGCGACCGTGTGCTACGCAATCCGCTTTTTGATATTGAGCCGGTAATATTGCTCGTGCTTCAGCGGTTGAAACCTTAATACCGGGGTATGCCATCACCCAATACCAATCTTCAAAATGAGGTATTGATTCGCTAATTATGCCTATTTCATCAAGGATAAGTTGCATTCCACCTAAATAGCAGGGTGCCACATTATCATAATGTACGCTACCCGAAATGCGTCCTTCAAGCTTCCCCATCATTGTAAGCATTTCAAACTCATTAAATGGTTTATCAAAAAACTCATTTAAGGCAACAAATGCGCCAACCACAGAGCAAGCACTTGATCCTAATCCTGAACCTATTGGCATATTTTTTTCAAGAGTCATACTGACGGGCAATGTTTTACCCATTGCTTGACAAAAATACTGCCAGCATTGATAAACAATATTGTTTTTGGGATCATTGGGGAGGTTTTTCACAAATGAGCCTTTGCTAGTTAACAAAAATTTGCTAGCAGGTTCAACAGTGATACAATCGCCAAGCATCACACCACTAATAGGGCTAATTGCTGCACCTAATATATCAAAGCCAACACTAATATTAGCCATTGATGCAGGCGCATAAACAGTTAAAGATTTATGATTCATTTAGCCTCCTATTTTGCCTGATGTGGTACGTAAAATATCAGCAAAAACACCCGCAGCGGTAACATCATTACCAGCGCCATAGCCTCGTAATACGAGTGGTATAGGTTGGTAATAACGCGTATAGAAAGCTAAGGCATTTTCACCATTTTTGACTTTATAAAGAGGATCTTCGCTATCAACGGCTTCAATCTTAACATGGCATTGCTTGTTTTCTATACTGCCAACATAGCGTAGAACTTTGCCTTTTTTTGCGGCTTGTTCTGATTTTTCTTTAAACACGGCATCCAATTGTGGCAATTGTTTCATAAACTCATCAAGGCTACCTTGTGTATACTCAACAGGTAGAACAGATTCTACATTGATTTGATCAAGCTCTAATTGTAATCCTGCTTCTCGAGCTAAAATTAATAGTTTTCTCGCCACGTCAGTGCCTGATAAATCATCACGAGGATCAGGTTCAGTAAAACCTTTCTCTTTAGCCAATTTAGTTGCTTCAGACAATAACATGCCTTCATCAAGTTTACCAAAGATGAAAGAAAGTGAACCTGACAATATACCTGAAAATTTAATAAGCTCATCCCCTGCATTGAGTAGATTTTGTAAGTTTTCAATAACAGGTAATCCAGCGCCAACATTAGTATCGTACTGGAATTTTCGTTTACTTTTTGCCGCTTCTTGGCGTAAACGCAAATAATAAGCCATTGAACTGGTATTGGCTTTCTTATTTGGCGTGACGACATGAAAGCCATTTGCTAAAAAGTCCGCATATTTATCAGATACTTCACTACTTGATGTACAATCGACTAGAATGGGGTTGAGTAATCGATTATTTTTAGCAAACTCAATAATTCCGTCTAACGTGTAACTATGTTCACTTTGTCTGATTTGATCTCGCCAATTGGTCAGATCAATACCATCACGGTTAAGGACATTATGTTTAGAATTAAATAGCCCACAGACACGAAGATCGATCTGTTTGTTTTTCAGCCATTTTTGCTGGCGATTAATTTGATCAATAAGTGCGCTACCAACGCCACCAACACCAATAACAAATACATCAAGCATTTTGTCCGTACCAAATAACATTTGGTGAGCAACTCTTACGCCCATTATGGCAACATCATTATCAACCACAACAGAAATTGAGCGCTCAGATGAACCTTGTGCAATGGCGACAATATTAATATTCGCTCTGGCTAGGGCTGTAAAAAAGTTAGCTGATAAGCCTCGTAATGTACGCATACCATCACCGATAACTGAGATAATTGCTTGTTTTTCAATGACTTCAATAGGTTCAAGTAAACCATCTTTTAGCTCTAGGAAAAATTCATCATTTAATGCCTCTTCAGCTCGGCTGAGCTCAGTTTGTGGTACACAAAAACTAATACTATATTCTGATGAAGATTGGGTAATAAGCACCACTGAAATGCCGGCATAAGACATGGCAGAAAAAACGCGAGCCGACATACCCACCATGCCCTTTAAGCCAGGGCCAGAGACGTTAATCATTGCCATATTATTTAAATTAGTAATGCCTTTTACTGGTGTTGTTGAATCAACAACATTGGCACCGATTAATGTACCTGGTGCATCAGGATTATTTGTGTTTTTAATTAAGCAAGGAATTTGAAATTGAGCAATAGGTAAAATAGTTCTTGGGTGAAGAACTTTGGCGCCAAAATAAGAAAGCTCCATTGCCTCTTGATAAGATAGAGTCTTAAGGAGTTTTGCATCAGGCACAGTACGGGGATCACAAGTATAAACACCATCGACATCAGTCCATATTTCACAACTATTAGCACGCAGACACGCAGCTAGTACCGATGCAGAGTAATCCGAACCATTACGCCCGAGAGCAACGAGCTCACCTTTATCATTACCCGCAGTAAAACCAGACATTAAAATTATATGATTTTGGGGAATATGCATTTCACTAAGTCGGCGTGAAGACTCTGCAATATCGACGGTTGATTCTAAATAGTTGCCTTCAGCAATTAGCATTGCTACTGGGTTTATTACAGTAACTAAATGCCCCTTAGCCTTAAGCAGTTCTTCCATAATGGCAATAGAGAGTTTTTCGCCACGGCAGATAATTGATGCATTAATGCTATCTGGGCATTGGCCTAATAAAGCGATCCCCTTAAGTAGTTGCTTAACATTGTTTAATTCATCAAGTGCAAAGCGCTTCATCTGTTCATAAGCAAAATTAGGTTGTGCTTTTGCAATTCCTTCTAGTAAATTAGCAAAGATTTTTTCAGCATCACAGATATTATTTTGTATATCCTGCCCAGCAACCGTTTTTTCTACCATTGCAACTAAATGATTAGTAATTTTAGCTGGTGCGGATAAAACAGTTGCGTTTTGCTCTTGTTTAGCATTATTTTCGATAATCTCTGCAACGCGTAAAAAACGTTCTGCGTTAGCGACAGATGTTCCTCCAAATTTTAAAACTTTCATATCACACCTTTACTTATTGTTCTAATTTATGCCTGTTACCATTCAAAATACCTTTTACCTAAAAACATCAGTGGTTTAAAAGTAGTAATAAGAAATCAAAATATTAAAATTTTATCTTTCTTTACTCTTATGGTTTTTGAACCTGTTTTTATAAAAACTAAAAACCCGCCTATTTTGGCGGGTTTTTTATATTTTCAAGGAAAAATTAACCCGCCCTATATTGAATAATAGTGCTTAAGGTGCTAATAATGTTTGAAATCATCATTATCATTTTCATCATTTTCCTAATTAAATTTATTTTTTAAACGTTAAAAACAAAACAGCCTGACATTTTCATGTCAGGCTGTAATTTTAAAAAAACTTTTTGCTATTTTCGTACTCATTAACAACTTTATTCAATGCTTGATAGATACTTTCAGTATCTTGCTTTTTTAACGCTTCATCAAGAATGTTAAGATACGATAACATTAGCTTTTGATTGTCTTCTGCAAACTTTGGTGATATCTCCTGATCTTCATATAGCATGACATAAGTGCGTGCAAATCCAAAAATCAAAAAATAGACCGCTGCGTTTTTTGTATCTTCTTGAATTAATGTTTGCATAGCATTACGCAGTTTTACATAACTGTCTGTGCCTGGTAAACTTGCCGCAAATGTTTTAGTTACTTCAGTAAATACCATTACGATTAACCTCAATCAAAACCACAAGAAAAAAGAATAGCAACCCTAAAGCAGAAGTGCAAGTCTATTTTGTTCTTCAAATCTATTTTTTATTATTAAAGGGAGCGAGCATTTATAATTTACCTCCACAGTCAATACGTTTTAATTACTCACTTTCTTTGTAAAGTGCTAATCCTGCTGGAGCTTGAGCAACTGGCATTATCTCTAGTGAATTGACATTAAAATGTGCTGGCGTATTAACTAACCAAGAAATGGTATTTGCAATATCTTCTGGTGTTATATAATCAATACCTTTGTATACAGCGGCTGCTTGATCATTATTGCCATGAAACCTGACATTAGAAAATTCGGTGCCTCCACATAACCCTGGTTCAATATTGGTGACTCTGATTTTTTTTCCTAAAAGATCAGTGCGTAAATTAGCGCTAAATTGTTTTACAAATGCTTTTGTTGCACCGTATACATTTCCACCTTTATAAGCATAGGTACCAGCTACTGAGCCAATATTAATAATGTAACCAAAGTTGCGCTCAACCATACTAGGTAAAATTTGATGAGTTAAATGAATTAATCCCATTATATTAGTTTGAATCATTGTTTCCCAATCATTGAAATCAGCTTGATAAGCTGGTTCTAATCCTAAAGCCAATCCTGCATTGTTAATTAAAATATCGATAGGTTGAAATGCTTTAGGAAGCTGTAACAATATTGATTCTATTGCATCTTTTTTTGTAACATCCAAAGTTAAAAAGGTAAAGTTTATTCCTAATTCATCTGCTAATTTTTGTAACTTATCTCCACGTCGAGCAACACCAATCACTTTATAGCCGTCAGCAACGAGCTTACGACAAATTGCTTGACCAAATCCGGATGAAGCACCTGTAACTAAAGCGATATTCATAATAAGCCTCCTTATCGGTTAAACAACGGTTTACGTATATTTCCATAAACTGTGATATGCATAAACAAAAAAGATACAAATAAAAATAGAGTAAAGCACATAATTTCTTGAAATGATTTTACAAAATATTTATTTAATACCTAAAAAAAACCCGCTAATTAAGCGGGTTGATATTTAATATTTCATGTAGCAGGTTCTTCTGCGGGTTCTTCATCTTTCAATGGAACAATCAATGTATCGATATGTGTATTATTAATAAGTTGACGAGCAGAAGACATTAACTTACTCCAAAAGTCTTGATGATGGCCACACACGACAAGATCAGCGCCATATTCGTGAATTGCTTCAATTAATACTTGGTCAAATTCTCCATTTCCTGAAAGAGTATGAGCAATAGGATAACCCGCATCGTCGGCCAATTTATTTAAAGCAACGTGCGCATCTTGAGTAATTCGGTCTTTCATATCATTCATATTAATATCAACCAAACCAGTATAAAGATCTGAATAATTAATACCAACATGAATCAATGATATTTGAGCATTATATGGTCTAGCCATAGAAACAGCTTTTTCGACAAGAACTTCACTTTCAGGTGATAAATCTACTGCGACTAATATATGTTTATAAGCCATGATATTTTACTCCTTCCTATTTTTAAAGCCCAAATAAATTGAAAACCAGTTCTCTATTTTTACTCCTAAATTAATTTTTGAGCAAGCCAAAAAAGTGATCCAGATAGCAAAATTGAAATTGGAAGTGTTAAAATCCAAGTTAATGCGATACTTTTGATTGTTTTACTTTGTACTCCACCGCCATCAACAATCATCGTTCCAGCAACTGAGGAAGAAAGAACTTGGGTTGTTGATACTGGCATGCCAGTATAGCTTGCAATTCCAATTGATAAAGCTGTTGTGATTTGTGCTGATACTCCCTGAGCATAAGTCATGCCTTTTTTACCAATTTTTTCACCAATAGTAATAGCTACACGGCGCCATCCTATCATTGTTCCAACTGCCAATGCTGAAGCTACGGCAACGATAATCCAAACAGGCGCATATTCGACAGTTTTAAGCAGATCATTATTCAAAGATTTTAAATATTGTTTATCTTCTGGTGTCACGTTAGGTTGTTTAGCAACATGCGAAACCGTGTCAGATAAACAGAGTAATATACGTCTAGTTTGTGAACGTTGTTCTACCGTAAGTGACTGATAATCACTAATTTTATTGAATAAATTATTAGCAATCGCTAATGTGGTATATGAACGCGAATAATCACAATGATATTTATTCAAGTCGCCTTCTGGAACACTCGTATCTAACAGTGGTTGTTTACCTATTATCGTTGTTAAATCGTCATTATGGGTAACAAAATACTCTTGAATATTGTGAATAGCATTACGAGTATTTGTAATATCATAGGTAGATGCACTCATGTTAACAATAAACCCTGCTGGAGCTATGCCCATCAACACTAACATCAATAAGCCAATACCTTTTTGGCCGTCATTGGCTCCATGAGAAAAACTTACGCCAGCAGCCGAGATAATGAGCATAATACGAATCCAAAAAGGAGGTTTCTTCTTGCCATAGAGTTTTTCACGTTGCTCTGGCGTCATAAATATTCGCTCTCGTTTTTTACTACTTTTTTTACTTTGTCCTTTACGAGTCCAATATTTTCGTAGTAAAAATATCATTAGACCTGCAATCACAAGGCCAACAGCAGGGGAGACAATCAATGATAAAAAGATATGAATCATCTTAGGAATATTAAGTGCATTTATTATTGATGTATCCATAATAAATGCGTTAGCAATTGCCACGCCAATAATTGAACCAATTAGGGTATGTGAGCTTGATGCAGGGATACCCACATACCATGTTCCAAGATTCCAAATAATGGCTGCAAATAAAATAGAAAAAACCATTGCAAGCCCATGAGCAGAACTTACATTAAGTAATAAATCAGTTGGCAATAGATGGACTATAGCATAAGCAACACTTAGCCCACCAAGTAGAACACCAAAAAAGTTGAACATGCCCGCCATAAAAACAGCGAGTTGTTCTTTTAATGCTCTTGTGTAGATTACAGTCGCAACGGCATTAGCTGTGTCATGAAATCCATTAATTGCTTCATAAAAAAGGACAAAAAACAGCGCCAAAAATAAAAATAGAATGGTCGAAAATTCTAATTCAGCAAATAGAGGTAACATAATATATCTTTCTGTTGTTAATATCGGCCCTATTATCCTTGAGAATAGGGCAATGAGCAAAACAAATTTTAAATTTTTCGTTTTGCATAACGCTCAGCTAAAATAGCACAAACCATTAATTGAACTTGATGAAAAATCATTAATGGTAAAATGATTATCCCTGTTATAGACATTGGGAAAATAATACTAGCCATTGGAATGCCGCTTGCTAAGCTTTTTTTCGAGCCACAAAATACAATAGTAATTTCGTCTTCTTTACTAAAGCCAAGTAATCTTGAAACATAGGTTGTTATTAACAAGACAATAGTTAATAACATAATAGAATAAAAAATAATTTCTAAAAGTGATAAAAAGCTAATTTGAGACCAAATGCCATTTGCGACGGCATCACTAAAGGCAACATATACAACTAATAAAATTGAGAGGCGATCAATTTTAGAAATAATACTTTTATATTTATCCACCCATTTACTAATGAAATACCTTGATAAATGACCCAGTATAAATGGCAACATAAGTTTAAGCATGATAGAGATAATAGCATCTAGCATATTCATAGAATTCGAGGCTTGGGTATGCATCAATAAGCCAACCAAAATAGGGGTAATAAATACGCCTAAAAATGTTGACGCTGAGGCGCTACAAATAGCCGCAGCAACGTTACCTTTTGCTATGGAGGTAAAGGCTATAGCGGATTGAACAGTTGCGGGTAGTACACAAAGATAAACAAAACCTAAATAAAGATTTTGCGGTAAAAAAGTGGGAACCAATATTTGCATCATTACTCCTAGAACAGGAAAGATAACAAAAGTGGTCATAAAAATAACTAAATGTAATCGCCAATTTTTTATACCAATAACAATCGCTTGGAAAGAAAGCTTGGCACCGTGCATAAAAAAGAGCAAGCCAATAGCAAAGGTAGTCAGATTTTCAAAAAAAACTTTAGTCTGCCCTTTACATGGTAAAAAACTAGCTGTAATTACGACACAAATTAACGTTAACAGAAATGGATCGATTTTAAAACGTTGTAGGATATTCATAGTTTTGCTTTTAGTCTAATTAGTAAAAAAAATCGCCACGATTGTGGCGATATTTATAGGTAATAATTTTATTCTAAGAAACTACGAAGCACATCGGAACGGCTTGGATGGCGCAACTTACGCAAGGCTTTAGCTTCAATTTGACGAATACGTTCACGTGTAACATCAAATTGTTTACCTACCTCTTCTAACGTATGGTCTGTGTTCATATCTATACCAAATCGCATACGTAATACTTTCGCTTCTCTTGGCGTTAGCCCTGATAAAATATCACGTGTTGCACTACGCAAGCTTTCAGATGTCGCTGCATCTAACGGTTGCTCAAGAGCAGTATCTTCAATAAAGTCACCTAAATGTGAGTCTTCATCATCCCCAACTGGTGTCTCCATTGAAATTGGCTCTTTAGCAATCTTAAGCACCTTACGAATTTTGTCTTCTGGCATTTGCATTCGTTCGGATAACTCTTCAGGCGTTGGTTCACGACCAATTTCTTGTAACATTTGGCGTGAAATACGGTTTAATTTATTGATTGTTTCAATCATATGTACCGGAATACGAATTGTTCTTGCTTGGTCAGCAATTGAACGAGTAATGGCTTGCCTTATCCACCAAGTCGCATAAGTCGAGAACTTATAACCACGACGATATTCAAATTTATCGACCGCTTTCATCAAACCAATATTACCTTCTTGGATAAGATCCAAGAATTGTAACCCACGATTCGTATATTTTTTTGCAATGGAAATAACTAAACGCAAGTTAGCTTCCACCATCTCTTTCTTGGCGCGACGGGCTTTAGCTTCACCAATAGACATCCGTCTATTAATATCTTTAATCTGTTCAATAGATAGACTAGTTTCTGTTTCAATTTGTTGCAATAAGTTAACCTGAACTTGGATTGGTTCTTCAAACTGTTTCAAACTTACAGCAAATGCGCCTTTAGCTGTGAGCGCTTTTTCATACCAACTCATATTATTTTCGTTACCGGTAAAATACGTCATAAACTGTTTTTTCGGCATTTTGCATTGTTCAACACAAAGCTTCATAATCACGCGTTCATGTGCTCGGACTCGCTCCATCATACTGCGCATATTATTAACGAGAATATCAAACTGCTTAGCGACTAAACGAAATTGCTTGAATATTTCTGATAGATTTTCGATCTCTTTTTGTGCTTTGTTATGAGCTCGGCCATATTTTTTGATCGCATCAGACGTTTTATCGTGTTGCTCTTTTAATTCAGCAAATTTAGCTCTGGCAACTTCAGGATCAATAGAAACATCATCATCGGTTGAAGAGTCTCCTTCTTCATCCTCATTTTCATCGTCACTATCATCAATTTCAATTTCAGATTCACTAACTTCTAAATCTTCTGGCAATTCGTCTGTCACTTCTTCAGCATTTGGGTCAACAAAGCCTGTAATCAAATCAGATAAACGAACTTGGCCACTTTCGATTAAATTATATTGCTCTAAAAGATAAGTAATTGCTTCTGGATATTCTGATACTGAAGTTTGAACTTGATTGATACCATCTTCAATACGTTTAGCAATATCAATTTCGCCTTCGCGTGTTAGTAGTTCAACCGCGCCCATTTCTCGCATATACATACGAACAGGATCAGTTGTTCTACCAATTTCTGATTCAACATTAGATAATACTAAGGCAGTTGCAGCTTCAACAGCCTCTTCATCAGGGACATTATCTGAAAGTAATAGTTCATCAGAGTCTGGGGCTTCTTCAAGCACTTGAATCCCCATGTCATTAATCATTTGGATAATATCTTCAATCTGATCTGAATCAATAATCTCTTCCGGCAAGTGATCGTTGACATCAGCATAGGTTAAATATCCTAGCTCCTTACCTCGAATGATCAGGAGTTTTAGCTGTGATTGAGAATTTTGCTCCATAAAAGGTATCCACTTTAGTTATTTGGTCATCTATATTATATATGTAGACTAATAGTTGGAGTCTACATATAGCCTATATATTTAGTCTTTTCTTGATAAAACAAGTATTAAAGTCGCCAATTCTTTTTTCTCTGCGGCACTTAAGCCAGAGACTCTCTCTTTTGCGATCAGTTCATCTTGCCTTTGGGCGAGTATATTATCATACAACTCTTTTAAAGTATGTGAAAAAGTTGAGCTTATTTCATCATCTTGATAATGGTGCTCCCATGTTGATAAACGGCTTAACTGTTTGTAAAACGGCCTGTCTATGCATTCTGTTAATATTTGTGCTGTTGTTATATTGGGATAACGTTGGCATAATTCAAGCAATTCGATAAAAATCTCAATTCCAGCCATGTTAACTTGACGAATTGCATTGAGATCAGAAACTTGCTCAGCAAGATTTGGGTATTGAAGTAATAAACCAATTAAAATGCGCATCGTAGTTAATTTTATTTGTGTTCTAGGTGTATTTTCATTGGCTTTTTCATCTTTTTTAGAACGATTTTCATTTAACAATTGTTCTAGTTGAGAAACATCAAGTAAACCTAAATAATTACCTAATTTTTGTAATAAATTTAATCTGAAAGCTTTTGCTCTAATTTGATCAAGCAACGGTAAAGCTAGCGAACTTAATTTCGCTTTTCCTTCAGCCGTTTTTAAATCAACTTGCTTTAAAAGCTCATCAAATAAAAATTTTGATAGATTTGGCGCTTCATTTAAATATTTTTCAAAACCCTCTTTACCAACTTTACGCACAAAAGTATCCGGATCTTCATCTTGAGGTAAAAAAGCAAAGGTAATTTTCTTTCCATCGATTAAACAAGGTAATAAAACGTTCAAAGCTCGCCAAGCAGCGTTTCGTCCAGCATTATCACCATCATAACAAAATATGACCGAATCTGTAGCTCTAAACAGTAATTTAATATGTTCTTCTGATGTTGCCGTGCCTAAAGCGGCAACAGCATAATCAATGCCATATTGAGCAAGCGAAACCACATCCATATAACCCTCAACCACTACAAGTTGCTGAGGGTTACGATTAACCTCAAGTGTTTCATAAAGTCCATATAACTGAAAACCTTTATGAAAAATAGGAGTTTCTGGCGAATTAATATATTTTGCAGGATCATTAATGATAGTTCGCCCACCAAATGCTATAACATTTCCTTGCCTATCTCGAATAGGAAACATGATTCGCCCGCGAAAACGGTCATATTGGTTACGGCTATCATTGGTTACTAACATACCCGCTTGCTGATAAAGTGCAGCTTCAGCTTTTGTTTTAACCACATTTTGTGATGTTAATCGCCATTCATTAGGCACAAAACCAATTTTATATCTGGCGATAATTTCGGCATTAAGCCCTCTTTGTTCAAGATATTTATGGGCTTCTATGGATGTTGGCAAGGCCAATTGCTGTTGATAAAAATTAGTAATTTTAGCCATTAATGCATACAAGTCACGGCGCACATTTCTAGATTCGATATGCTTTGATTGATCTATTTGACTATTATCAGTATCAATATAAGGTACCTGAATACCTTGCATGCTAGCTAATTCTTCAATAGCTTCAGGGAAAGATAACCGTTCATATTGCATTAAAAAATTAACAACAGATCCAGAGGCACCGCACCCAAAACAATAATAAATCTGCTTTTTCTCATTAAGTGAAAAAGAGGCGGTTTTCTCATCATGAAAAGGGCAACAACCAAAATAATTATTCCCTTTTTTTTTCATTTTGACGCGCTTGCTAATGACATCCAAAATATTGGTTCGAGCAATTAGATCTAAGGTGAAATCGCGAGGAATAAAACCTTTCATGATAAATTTTAACCAATTTTGCTGTTACAGAAAGGCAACAAGCCGTATTAAAAATACGGCTTGTTAGAATTCTTTATATTAGAAGATAACAAATTGATTTTAATATCAATTCCAATTTTCAGTATAAATAATTTTAAAACTATTAATATAGACGAGTGCGACGAGCGTTTTCTCTTTCTAATTTCTTAGCATGACGTTTAACAGCTGCAGCTTTTGCTCGTTTACGAATAGTGGTTGGTTTTTCGTAAAATTCACGATTACGAACTTCAGCTAAAACTCCTGCTTTTTCACAAGAACGTTTGAAACGACGTAATGCTACATCGAAAGGTTCATTTTCACGTACTTTAATTACTGGCATGTGCCTCTCACCTCAAATTTGTTTAATATCACAAGGGACTAAAATTTAGTGCGTAATTTTACTCCTAATCGATATATGTTGTAAAGTAAAAAATAGAATTATTATCAGACTACAAATTAATTTGCTAATCAAAATATAGCGTCAGATAATAAATCAAATCTCATTAAGAATAAACAGGAGTTTTTCATGCCATCATTTACAGGTCAATACCCACAACGTCGCTTACGTCGTAACCGAGTTCATGACTTTAGTCGTCGTATGCTTGCTGAGCATAGCTTAACAGTTAATGACCTAATTTATCCAGTCTTTATTGTTGAAGGGAATAATACAACTGAACGGGTAAGTTCAATGCCAAACGTTAATCGAATGAGTATTGATGTATTATTAAAAGAAGCGGAACAAGTAGTTAAATTAGGGATTCCTGTCCTTTCATTATTTCCTGCTATTGATCCGGTAAAAAAATCATTACTAGCGCAAGAAGCGTATAATGAAAATGGGTTAGTACCAAAAGCTATCCGAGCATTAAAAAAAGAGTTCCCAGAGCTAGGTATACTCACCGATGTTGCTCTTGATCCTTATACTACACATGGACAAGATGGAATTATTGATGAACACGGATATGTACAAAATGATATTTCCGTTCAAACGCTTACTAAACAAGCGTTAATGCAAGCAGAAGCAGGTGCTGACATTATAGCACCAAGCGATATGATGGATGGACGCATTGGTGCAATACGTGATGAACTAGAAAAACAAGGCTTTGTTAATACGCAAATTATGGCTTATTCAGCAAAATATGCATCAAGTTTTTATGGACCTTTTCGCGATGCGGTCGGTTCTGCTAAAAATATAAAAGGCAGCAATAAAAAAACTTACCAACTCGATCCAGCGAATAGTAGTGAAGCATTACAAGAAATTTATCAAGATTTAAGTGAGGGTGCAGATATGGTCATGGTTAAACCAGGCATGCCTTATCTTGATATAGTTCGAAGAGTGAAAGAAACTTTCGCTGTGCCCACATTTGCTTATCAAGTATCTGGGGAATATGCCATGTTAACAGCAGCAATCCAAAACGGTTGGTTAGATGAAAAATTAGCAATTATGGAATCTTTACTTTGTTTTAAACGCGCTGGTGCAGATGGTGTTTTAACCTATTTTGCTAAACAAGTCGCTGAGTGGTTACATCAAAAATAACAATATTTGTTTAAATGTTGATAAATCCTTTTCTAGTTCAAGGTGATTATATAAAGAAGCTAAATTAATTAGCAGTTTTGTTGTTTGTTTATAATACTTTTATAAACAAAAGTTACCTTTTATCAATATGCAACAACACTGAAAGCCCAAAATAAGCCATGTTGTTTTTATTTCGGCTCGCTAAGATTCTCTTATTTTAAAAAAGATTTGAGTTATCAACTAAAATGAGCGAGCCGATGTATGGGAAAAATTGATTAAATCATCAATTAGTATTTTTTCCCAGTTTTGGGCGATTGACTCATTGTGGGATGAGTAGCTCCAACTTACCATCATCGTCAATGAGCATAGCTTTTAGTTGTAGCCATTACGCTGATCGCAGATGGCTGCCTAATTTTTTATGATATTTATCATGGCATAACTATTCGTCCATCTCTGAATTAAGGCGCTTTTCGATAGCCAGTTTATTAAAAATAACCATTAACTTATCTAAGTCGTCTTGAGTTTTTCTATTGTTAGCTAATTTTGCTAGTAGATATTATGAATATTTTTTATCCATTTTTATTTGTCTGTTTTTTATATTACAATATGTTAACAATAACTCTACTAGCTGCACCACAGTCAGTTGATTATTATGCTTATATCGGTTTTAATGCACATCCTTCCGCTTGGATTTTAAGAGAAAATTAAAATGAGAATCATCTTAGCATCAACATCTCAATCACGTAAAAAAGTGCTTGAAAAATTAGCTATTCCTTTTGAATGTGTGCCACCGATTTGTGACGAGACGCCACTTAAAGGCGAATCAGCCGAGCAGTTAGTCGTTCGTTTAGCCCAAATGAAAGCACAATCATTAGTTACTAGCTATCCCAATAGTTTAATTATTGGTTCAGATCAGGTGGGGGTGTTAGACGGTAATATTGTTTGCAAACCGCATACGGTTGATAATGCCCGCAAACAGCTTCGACAAAGCAGTAGTAAAGCTTTCTATTTTTATACTGGTATGACAGTAATTAATACCAAAACTCAACAACAAACCACCATTTGCGAACCGTTTAAAGTGACCTTTCGACATTTAACTGATTCAGAAATTGATGCCTACATTAGCAAAGAGATGCCTTTACAATGCGCTGGTAGTTTTAAATGTGATGAGTTAGGTATTACCTTATTTGATAAACTAGAAGGTAATGATATTAATTCGTTAGTCGGGTTACCACTGTTAAAACTAAATAAAATTATGATTGAAATGGGTTGTAATCCACTATTGTTGTAAAGCACACAAGTTAAATTCCTCCATTTTGACTTAGCGTTGTGTTAATCGACTTATTTAATCAATAAATTTTCCAGCCGACATTTTCAAAATTGTTTGGCTATAACTAGCTACATCATTATCATGGGTGACAATTAATAAGGCTGTGCCTTGCTGGTTAATTTCGGTTAATAGTTGCATGATATCCGCCGAGCTTTCGTCATCAAGATCACTGGTTGGTTCGTCAGCTATAATGATTTGTGGACGACAAATTAATGCACGTAAAATAGCAACTCTCCGCATTTCACCACCAGACATATTGGCGGGATAAGCATCTTGTAAATAACTTATTTTAGCTTTTTTAAGCAGGCTTTGTGCGTAACTTAGGCTGTTATCATTGGAACGCTTAGTTAAATAGAAAGGCAAGCGGATATTATCTAGCGCAGTTAAATTAGGGAGTAAACTACTACCTTGTGGAATATAACCAATATGCTGATTGCGAAATGCCGATACCTGTTGATCATTAAGTTCAAATAAGTTGGTTTCATTAACGGTGATCTTGCCTTGTGTTGGTGTGAGTAATCCTGCAATCATGTTAAGTAATGTTGTTTTACCGCTGCCCGATTTACCCATAATGCAAATAAAGTCATTTTTTTTCATTGAAAAACTGACATTATTTACTGCTGAAAAGGTTTGCTGGCCACGGTAATAATCTTTACGTAGATTTTTGACATTTAGTAACATTATTCGCCCTCTCTAAGCGTACTGTAAGTATCAAATTTAGTCATAGATAATGCACTATAGGTACTTGATAACGGGGCAATGATTAACGTAAGAATAAAAACTATTATTGCATATAATAGTGCATCAAATAATGAAATATTCATACACGGCAAACCGATTGATTGACAAATTAATAAGCTAAATGCATAGAGTAACACTGTTGCGATTATGATGCCGGCAATACCACCTAATGCACTGATTATTAAAGATTCTCGTAACAACATTTTGACTAGATCACGGCGTGAAGCGCCTAATATTCGTAATAAACTGATTTCGCGTTTCCGTTCATTAAGTGAAGATGAAAAAATAACAAAGATCACAATAATTGCCAGAATCCAAAAAATAGCCGATAGACTATAAACAATAGTTGAAAAGCTGGTTAACCATTTAGATATATTGCTTAACATGCCTTTAGTCATGATAAAGTCAATATTATAGTCAATAGCATATTTAGGCATAATTTGATTAACAATGTCTTTAGACTGATAATCAGAATTAACTTTGATAAAGATTGACGAAGCATAATCTGCAAAATGGTCAATATCGCCCTCAATTAGCTTAGCTTCTTTCATTAATGATTGCGCTGCTTGCATGGTCATAAAGACTGACGTGTCGAAGCCCATACCGGTACTATCCATTTTTGCAGCGATTTTAAATGGGTGATTAAAAAACATGATTTCACTGCCTGCATTAGCACTAATTTTTGAACCGACAACGACTTGATTGTCAGTAAGAGGTGCTGAGAGTTGTGATTGC
This sequence comes from Gilliamella sp. Fer1-1, assembly GCF_001690825.1. Lineage (NCBI taxonomy): Bacteria > Pseudomonadati > Pseudomonadota > Gammaproteobacteria > Orbales > Orbaceae > Gilliamella > Gilliamella sp. Fer1-1. The sequence goes on along the minus strand of NZ_LZGX01000104.1, from coordinate 21,356 downwards.
AACCAAGGTTTAATCACAAAATCACTATGCTGATCAAAACCAATTAATTGGACTTTAGATGAACAACAACCTGCATTTAGCGATGCAATAAATAGTTGTGGTGAAATAGCATCGATGCCTTTGATCGCTTTTATTTTATCGATCAAATCAACTTTTAAATAAAAACTACTCGGTTCACCACGCAATAAGGCAACTTCTAAATTTTTTTCATAACCATGGGGGACAATAAGAATATCAGCTCCTAACCGATTCGCCATGCCAGTAATACCCAAGCTAAGGTTTTTCATTAGCACGCTACCACCAAACAGTGTTGCAGAAAAAAGCATGATAATGATAATCAAACAGCAACTGCGAAATGGTCGTCGCTGTATATTGCGCCACGCTAAATTTGCCATAGTGATCGGTTTTTCTTGCATGTTAACTTCCTGCTGGTGTAATTAAAAAGTATCTTTTTTTATGCCGAATAAAGATAAATAAGCGTTTAGCCTTTAAAAGTTAAATTGTCGATTTTTAGTCTTTTTATTTAAATAATAAGTGTTAATGATAGCAATAATAAATAATAAACTAGATAATAACACTAAGGCTGGTTTTGCCCCCATATTACATCGCATCATTTCGTTAGAGCAAACGCCAATTAAAATGGTTGGAATTGCTATGGCTAATAACGAAATACAGGCAAGTGCCATGTTTAATCCCATGCGAACAAAGGCAGTACTGCTAATTAATAGCAATGTGCCAATAGTTATCACTAAACAACCAATACCGATTTCAGCTCTGGCTGTCCAAAAACATTTCATGATTTTTCCTGTACTAGCATGCATGTGCCCACTATGCGCAAGCTCACTACTAGTGCTACTCATTGTATCAATCGGTGTGGTTACAGCTTCAGGCGGTGGACAAACTGGCAATATATATAATGGAAATAAAATAATTAACACACCAATAACGATAAAAATACTTGACGAAATAATACGATTTTTCATATACGATAACCCATTGTTGATTAGTTGTTTATAACACGCGCAATTTTGCCGTGCTCAAGTACTACTGTAGTTTGAGCATGTTTTGACACTTCTGGAGAGTGAGTAACGACTATTATTGTGCTACCTTCTTCGTGTAGCTGATGCAGTAAATTCATGACCATCGTTTCATTACTTTCATCTAGATTACCAGTTGGCTCATCGGCCAAAATTAATTTGGGGTAATTAATCAATGCTCTGGCAATACATACGCGCTGCTGTTCACCGCCTGATAGCTGCCTTGGTAAGTGTTTAGCTCGTGCAGCAAGCCCAACTCGTTCTAATGCTTGCATAGCTTCTTTTTCATCAACCATGCTGTGATAATATTGTGCAACCATCACATTTTCTAAAGCAGTTAAATATGATACTAAGTGAAATTGTTGAAATATTAGTCCTATCTTATCTCGGCGAATTTCGGTCAATTCGGGCAAAGAAAGTTGAGTAATATCTTGCCCATCCAAAATGACTGAGCCCAATGAAGGCTTATCCATGCAACCAATGATATTCATCAAAGTGGTTTTACCACTGCCTGATGGTCCCATAATTGATAACCATTTGCCTTCTTCAACCGTTAGATTCACTTCAGACAGCGCATGGAGCGAACCATAAATCTTAGACACATTGTTTACTTCGAGTATATTCATACTTTATATCCTATTCGCCACGCAACACTAACGCAGGCTCTATTTCAAGTGCACGTTTTACTGGAATTAAACATGCAATGACTGTTACTATCGTTGAAATAATAATCGTGGTTGGGATTAAATAAAACTCAATAATAACGGAGCGCCCAAACACACTACTGCTTATGATTTGAGCAAAAATAAGCCCGCAAATAGCACCTATAATTCCTCCTACGACACCTAAAACTAATCCTTCAGCTAAAAACTCTTTGGCAATACTTATATTATTTGCGCCTATTGCTTTTTTAAGACCAATTTCTTGACGGCGCTCCATAACCACTGTCATCATGGTGGTAGCAACACAAATCATGGTAAGTATCAGCACGATAAAAGTAACTAAGTAAAGTAATGAAGATAGTTTACCTAATACCGAAGATTCCGATTTTATTACCCATTTAATTAAATGAGGCTCAAGTGTTGTCATTTGGTTTTTAATGACTTCAATGTAGTGTTGTAACTCAGATTCTGTTGCAGTAATACTGACTTCAATAACTTCAGCTTGTTCGTTTTCTTCAAGTAGTTGTTCTAGCGCATGCAAGTCAATAAAGATAAAACCATCTTCTGCCCGTCCTGTTTTAACAATACCCGTAATTTTAAGTTCTTCATCAAAACGGGAATCTTGTTTTGATTTACCCAAAATGGGCATAGTGTTGCCAACGGTTAATTTTGCAAAATTAGCAATATCGGTACCAATAAGTATTTCATGTGAATTTTGCGGTAATGTTCCTTCAATACGCCAATAGGGGCTGGTTTTAGTAATTTGTTTAAAGTCTGTTCCCACAATCGTATAAGGTTGCTGATTGCTACGAATTAAATCATAACGAAATGGCGTGACGCCAAGCAATTTATCTTTTGGTAGAAGGTTTACCGCTTTATTGACATCAGCTATTGCCACAGTTGGTTGATTATTAGTTGGCAATAATAGAAGATTGGCGCCATAAGAACGAAATTCTTGTCCCATTTGCCGTGGTATATCATAACAAAGTATAATCATACCAAGCAGTACAGTCGCACCTATGGCAACACCAAGTAAAGCAATAGTGATGCGCGAACAACGGCGAATAAGCGAACTCAGCACCATTTTAATGATAAAGCGTTTATTGTTATTGATCATAATACTTACCTTTCATCTTATCGGCCATGTAACACATCGGTTGGGCGTAAAAACATCATAATACGTAATGCGGGTAAGCTACCTAAAAAAGTGATTAGGCAAACCATAATTATAACTAACGGAACAATGATCATTTTAGGTTCAACAAATGAACCAAATACGGTATAACCTATAATTTGCGCAAAACCAAGGCCAATAAAATAACCCAAAATGCCGCCGAGTAAGGCAATAATCAAAATTTCAGTGAGTATTAACATAGCAACAGCCGTATTGGTTGCGCCAAGCGCTTTTAATAAACCAATTTCGGTACTTCGCTCTATTACATTGGCTGTTACCAAATTCGAAATAGCTAGAGCAGAACAAACTAGTGATAAGATAGTGAGCAATAACATTAATAATTGCGTTTTTTGTAAAATAGAGCCTTCAGACACGGCAACCTGCATAATGGCCTTTACACGCACATTGGGCATTAACTCTTCCAATTGATAAGCAATTGAGCTGATATAAGCGGTGCAATACCATGTATCCCACTCTGTTCTGGATAAGCTATTTGGATCTTGTGCTGCTTTTCTGGCAAGTTCGTTTTCAGGTGTGGTTAATGCGCTGACTTCAACTCGTTCAACCAATCCTTTTTTATTAGCAAGATCTTGTGCCACAGGTAACGAAACAAAAAGCTGCGTATCTTCAATTCCACCACTATGAAAAATATTATTAATTTTCAATGTGATCTTTTTGTTTGTTTGAGGTGAGACGATATCGATTGAGTCTCCTAGCTCTAAATTCCACTGTTTAGCAATAGATTCCCCTACCATAACGGCTTGTATATTATCATCTGTTATAGTGTTACCTTCAATTGCCCACCATGACTTCATGGCTAATATACCTGTATCAACTTGATCACCTGTCGGTATATTAAGGTGTTTATTAAACCAAGTTCCAACTACTGTAACAGGTTTATCGTTAAAAATAGCTTGAGTTGTTAAAAAAGGCGCAAAATCAACAATATTGTAAGCCCAAAAAATCATTTTAATTTTCACAAGATCTTCTTGCTTAATATATTGTAATGTCTGTTGCCTACCATTATTGTCGAGTTGATACATTTCATTAATAATGGCATTACCACGAGGAACAATGTTTAAATTAGCACCATAAGCTTTTAATTCTTGATTAACTTTATCGCCAACATCAAACATTACATTTAACATAGCAGTAGCAAGCGAAACACCTAAAGCGATAGTTAAAGCAATAAGCAAGACTTTCTTTTTTTGGCGAACTAACACGCTTATTAACATTCTGCTAAACATTATCCAATTCCTTTTAATACGTTTTTATTTAAAACGACTTTTTTCTGCTTCAAGATTAGCAGGACGGATCACCATGTTACCATCAATAATTTCATATTTAAGTGGTACAGGATTACAACCACCAGGAAATCCAATTGTGGCAATATTCATCACTACATCACATAAAATACAAACCACTTGATCACCCCGTTGGTAATAACCACTTGCTCCACAAATATCACAAGCATCAAATCCAACACCATAAGCATTATCGCTTTTTTTTATGATAATAAAGCGAACTAAGGTACCATCGGTTGCTTGGTAGCCATAACGATGTAAATTACCATCATTGACTTTATCAAGAGAAATAACAATTAATCCATCACTATTAGGCGATATTGGTTCTGCTGGTGTAAGTTCTACTCCTTTTTCAAAAATATAACGAGCACGCGTTACGGTATAAGCGGTTATCGCCGAACCTGCCATAATCAATAGCGCATTTCTTCTATCGTTGCGCAATTGCGCTTTAAGTTTGCGAATTTGAGCAGGGTTGCTGCCTACTAATGAGGTGGTTTTTGACTTTATGAACAAGATTAAAGCTAAACCAAGCACAATTGCCATAAAAATAAAAGTGAAGCAATTAACATGGCTAAGGATAAAAATGACTAATTCCATCATCCATGGTTGTGATGAAATAAAGCGCCTAACAATTAGAATTTGTAGAATATTAATACTGTTTTGGATAGTGAAAATAATGATAGACAGTGAAGTAATGACAAAAACAAATTTAGCAGATAAGCGATCGCAGACGCGGTAAATAAATAATCCTGTTAGCAAAACAACAAGCAAAGAAAAACTATAACCAACCCATTTAAACAAGTAATCATTATTAAATATAGAATCCATCCCGACTGAAAATTCGAATGGATAGAGTATTAAATTGGGTAAGAACTGGGCACTTATCGAGCCGATACCAAGCGTAAATAGGAGTGAAAATAAGATTATGCCAACGCAGTTATCAATAGTTTTTTGTAAGTAAATGCTAGCCATTAGTGGTATAGCAATTATAACCCAAAGCGTAATTACTCCAAGATCATAAAACTCACGAACCGCCAAGCCAGTATTACGTTTTAAAATGGCATAAATCAATGATGCTATCAATCCCAATATAAAACCGAACAAAATACTCTTTTTACCATAAGGAAATGTTGATTTTACAATCGCTGCACTTAGTAGTGCCATCATCATTACAGGAACGAAAGTATTATCGGTAATATTAATAAGATATTGAAGCATATTTATTGCCTAGCTATTCCAAATGTTATTGGTGAGCACAAGCTCACCATAACTGATGATCAATTATTAAATATAATTATACTTAGTTTTTTCTAATAATTACCATGCACGCGGGATATAATCAAAGTCCCAAGAAACTTCGATTGGCTTTTTCCAAAAACGCCCCTCGACACCGGTTTCTTTATCTACGTGTAACAAATAACCTTGCTTTTCTGGATTTTCAATAATAAATGTAACTTTATATTTACCAGCACCGTCAAGCTTAATATTATTACCATAATGAGGACCATCCGATGCATTCATTGGCATAAAGTTACCTTCGATAGCTTTATCACTGCCTTGTTTTTGAATTTTATATTTAACGGTTAAATAAGGTACAAAATCACCGACACCATAACCTAAATTATTACCTTCAGCAGCCGAGATATCCGCTTCAATATGCATATCTGATTTTGATGCAGGAAGCCCCCCCATACTAGCTGGCTCCATATCCACTGGTTGAAAATAAACAGCACCAATGTGTAATGGGCCAACAGTGACTTCATCACCAATTGGAAACTCCTCAAATCCTTTTTGTTCACCTGGTGTTGGCGCCGCTGCGTGAGCAAATGAAGATAAAGCAAGCATTGAGGCAATACTCGCTGATAAAACTAATTTTTTCATTGAAAACTCCTTCACGTTGTTTTTGACTACTTTTTATTTTCATAATATTTACGCAATATTCTAACCATACATTCCAAATGCTTTGAATTAAATAATATTAGCCATGCTTACCATTTTTCATTTTTATGGTTGCATTGAAATTTGTAATACATAACTGACACTAACACAATAAATACCATAACAACTTGTGGTAATAAAGTTTCGATTGTTGGGTAAATACCTAATACTTCAATAGAGTGCACAAAATCAACAGGCGTAACAGTAATAATATCTGCTTCTTGGAGTTCTTTTACTCCACCTCCAGCAAAAGCTATCGCCATGATATACATCAAAATACTCGTGCCTATAAAGAAAGGTCTGATTGGTAACTTCATAGTACCAAAACGAATAACAACAAAAATAATTGCAAGAACAATCGTTCCTATCACAAGTCCATACCAAACCATATGTATGTGTTCTTTAGCTTCAGTAATCATGGCTTGATAAAATAAGATTGTTTCTGCTCCTTCACGAAAAACAGCTAGAAAAGCAGCGAAACCTAAAGCTAAACAACTACCAGATGAAACAGCAGTTTGTACTTTTCCTTCAACATAACTCTTCCAAACTTCAGCTTCTGCCTTTGAAAACATCCAATTACTAATAAAAAATAACACTATAGTTGCCAAAAGCATAGCAACGCCTTCAATAATTTCTTGATTTGCACCACTGATATCAAACACAGTATAAAGAGCAATAGCAGCTAAAATACTGGCAAAAACTGCAACAATTGCGCTCATATATACCACTTTGACCATAGCAATATTACCAGAACGCACTAAATAAGCTGATATTGCTGCAATCACTAAAATAGCTTCAAGACCTTCTCGAAAGATGATAATAAACGATGCGAATAAAACACGCCAGCCACTCTCTTTTTTACCATCCAATTCGTTAGCATCTTGATGCAGCATTTTTAAAATAGTGTCAATTTCTGCTCGAACAACTTTATTGGGAGCACCATTTGTCATTAATCGTTTAATTTTAGCAAATTGGTATTCGGTATCAGTGCCTCGTTTGCCCGAAATATAAGACATAACAGCACGCTCAACACCATGTTTTTCATAAAAGCCAAAATAAGCTTCATTAACGCGGGCTTTTGCACGTTCAGCATCTGTCATGAAATAGATATCATAAGCATCATTTAAAATTTCATCCATTTCATCAACAATGGCATTCCAACTTTCATACTTTTTTGCTTGTGCATAAGAGGTTGGCGCAAAAGCAATTAAGCTTGCAATAAATAATAAAACCAGTGTTAAATATTTTTTCATAATTATTTAATTGCCTTTTATTTTCCTAATATCAGCATACCAAGAGGCTTGCGATCTTCAGGCAATTCTAGTGCTTGAATTATGGCATCTGACTTGATGGAATGAATATAACGAGCATTTAATTTCAATGCTGCCGCAGCTAAATAAGCATTCTGACTCATTGCGCCAACAGCAGTATAATTAAAGTGAGCACTTTCTTCGGGATTTATATCAGCCAATACATTAGCATCTGACACAAAAATTAATGAATAGGCGGCTCGCTTAGTAAAATTTTGCAAACCAATGTCGGCGCGAATATCTTTATTATTAATTTCTCTTAAATAATGACCTTCCCACTCATATAAAAAAGTGCCTTTTTCACTAGCAATATAAATTCGTACATAAGGAGGCTTACCTTTAACCATTGGTACTGTCCATCCTGTTTTACCTCGGTTCAACCCACTTGCTGCCCAAAGCACTTGTGAAAGTTCCTCATCAGAAATCTTACCAGTAGGAAACCCGCCACCAGATGTTGAAGCACGTTTTTTTAAGCTTTCAAATAAGCTCATTCCATCTTTTATTTGTGGCTTAGGTAATGAAATATCGGCATAACATAACGCGAAAGGAATCAACGATGATAATAGAATTAAAGCTAATTTTCGTACATAACATGACATAGTAATACCTAATTATTTGACATTATTGGCGATATCTTATTGCTAACGGTTTCAATTATCAACATCAAATGCTAATAATTATCATTTGATATATGAAAAGTCTGCTTTTGCCATTAGCACTTTTCAAGTTAGGCTATGAAGATAATGTGATAAATTAAACAGCATTAACCGATATTTTTATTTTTTTATGTATTGAGTATATACTTTAGCAAAATTGATTTTTGAGAAATTGAGTAACAAATCTTATGCCATTATCGACATTCATTGTTTTACCTCTTTTTATTATCACAATTGTTTTTGCCTCGCTCTTTAAAAAGAAAAAATGGCAATTTTTAATCGTAACTTTATTAACGATTTTTATTGTAATGGAGCTAACTTCTATCTACTTTAGTGGTGGATTTATTGATTATCAGTTTTATGTGAATTTAAATATAAATGATATTATAGAAGGGCTATTTATTTTTAAATTGCAAGCAGTTTTGGTCATTGTAGTCTTTTTTTCTTTCATTTTTTTACTATTAAAACTCGCTAATTGGTGTAAAGGGAAATGCCGATTATTGCCTCGTGCGTTACTCGCTGTTATCGCTATATTTTCAATTAGTTACCACAATGGACCATTAAGCCGGTTATATGAAATATATCAGGTTACTAGTGCTCCGCGCGAACCATTTGAGCAAGCATTGCAATCACTCAACATGACTAATTACACCAATAAAAACCAGCTTGTTAGTCAACAAGGTAAAAATATTATTGTGTTATCATTAGAATCGTTTGAACAAGGTTTTCTCGACTTTGAAGATATTACACCTAATTTACGGCATCTTCGCCAAGATTATACTTTTTTTACCAATATGCCAATGAGCCCTGGAAGCACTTGGACGACTGCTTCCATGTATACTTATATGACAGGCATGCCATTTTTAATTGGCGGTTACACAACATCCCCATTAATGCGTGCAAACCAAACAAACTTAGTTAGTTTGGGTGATGTGCTAAAACAAGCTGGATATCAAACCCGTTATGTGATGCCTAGCCCTGATTTTGCTGGTATTGGGCATACTGCTGAGCTTTTGGGTATGCAAGTCATTTCGGAAAAAAATTACGTTGGGCAATACCCAGCAGCACCATTTGGATTATATGACAAAGATATTTTTGATGTTGCGCAAAAACAGATTACACAAATGCGTCAAAATAACCAACCATTTGCCTTATTTGTATCAACCGTTTCAACTCATGCTCCAAATGGTTTTGATGACGAAAGAATGAAATCAATTATTTCACCCAAACCAGATAATATGTCTTTTGTTGCTGCTTCATTAGATCATAATTTAGGGTTATTTATTCAACAATTAAAAGATAAAGGGGTATTAGAAAACACTGTATTTTATATTTTCCCAGATCATTTAATGATGGGATCTGGTACGCCAACCATTAATCGCCTTTCACAAAAAGAGCGCAAGCTTTATCTATTAACTAACGCAAGTATACAAGATCTACAAAAAACACCCGATCAAACCATTTACCAAATTGATTTGCCTCGTTTAATTTTAAATGGGGCACAAGTTGCAAGTAATGGCAAATTTCTAACTGACTATTTATCTGCCCCTAATTTTGATAAAAAACAGTTTATTGAAAAAAATAAAGCCAATATCGCAACGATCAATAATTCAGCACAGGTATTTAAATAGGTGCCGAAAATGGGGGTTGATACATTGCTTTTAGTTGGCTCGACCAGTTTTTTAGGGATGATTTCGCTTGGGTCTGATTTCTTTTTAGTGTTAAAAACAGCTTAAATTATCGCCGAAAAACAGCGTTATTTACTTGTTTAGATGTGATCACGGCTATTTTGATTCATATTAGCTATTGCGTTGCCGGTCTTGCGGTGCTGATTGGCACCATTCCATTGCTCTATAACACGCTACGCTATGCTATGCTGGTGCCGCTTACCTTATATGGCTTGGCTTTAAAGCATTATTTGCCTCTAATGTGACCACTTGCTTAGTTGGCAAACAACTAACTAAGCAGCTAATTTCAGCAAAATTGGCTTTTATGCAAGTTTTTTTATGTAATATACTTAATCCTAAAGCAACGTTATTTTTTCTAGCAATTTTTACGCAAATGCTTGATGCTGAATCATCAACGATTGATAAACTTATCATTGCATTTATCATTTGGATTGAAGCCTTTTTTTGGTGGCCTTTTGTGGTGTTTGTTTTTCAAAATCAAACAATACAATGGCGTTATTTTAAAATTCAATCTATTTTCGATAAATTATTCGGTAACATTTTAATTACATTAGGCGTAATAGTTGCTTAAAGTTGCTTTCGGACTTTAAGTTACTCTAATGTTGTGAACTCATATTTACTTTCAAGCACCTGTTTACCTGAAAGGTTTTGACAAAAAGACTTTCTTTTTTTGAATATTCGATCGTTAATTGTTAAACTGATAACAATTTAGCTTTTATAATCGATTGCTTTTATTTACCGATTTTACATTCACCGGACACTGATTTTTTTATTCGACAGGCTAATTGAAAATGGATAAATTATTACAATATGGTCGAGAAGTTCTTGAACTAGAGTTACAAGAAGCGGAAAAGTTACCTAATCGGCTTGGCAAAGATTTTATTAATGCATGCCAGCTTATCTTAACCACTAAAGGTAAGGTTGTTGTTTCAGGTATTGGAAAATCAGGACATATTGGAAAAAAAATTGCTGCATCGTTAGCAAGTACGGGCAGCCCCGCTTTTTTTATGCATCCTTCGGAAGCCTTGCATGGCGATTTAGGCATGGTAACAGCCAATGATGTGGCTATTTTAATCTCTTATTCCGGACGGGCAAAAGAATTTAATATTATTCTGCCTATCCTCGCTGCAATGAATGTACCTGTAATTGCAATTACTGGCGGAGTTGATTCACCATTGGCTAAATCAGCTCAAGCTGTTTTAAATATCTCGATAGAAAAAGAGGCCTGCCCAATGGGATTAGCGCCAACATCAAGCTCAACCAACACATTATTGATGGGTGATGCGCTGGCGATTGCTGTAATGCGAGCTCGAGGTTTTAGAGAAGAAGATTTTGCTCGTTCCCACCCAGCAGGTAGTTTAGGTGCTAAATTACTTAATCATGTCAGAGATGTGATGCGAACAGGCGATCGAATACCTAAAGTTCCACAAACAGCAACGGTTCTTGATGCTATGCTAGAATTAAGTCGAACAGGTGTAGGTTTAGTTGCAATCTGTCAGAATAATAATAAAATAATTGGAGTATTTACCGATGGCGATTTACGTCGGTTATTATTGAAAAATGGTACATTACAAGATAGTATTTTGGATGTTATGACCAGCCCTGGATACCTTATCCCTGATAATTGGAAAGCGGTTGAAGCATTAAAATCCTTTAATGATTATAATATTACTGCTGCACCAGTCGTTAACAATGAGGGTGAATTAGTCGGTGCTTTAAACATTCATGATTTGCATCAAGCTGGTATTAGCTAAAACTATTAATAAATACCTATTGCCAAAAGGTACTATCTATTGAGATAATTACCGACCTAAATTTTTGTCGTTAGACGGAGATCAAAGGAAAAGTTACACAATTGAGTTTTGTATGATTTTTAATCAATTCAAATTGATGTTGTGTTGTATATTTTAACCAAAATTAATAGATGATGAAACTACAATGGCAGAAAAGCGAAATATCTTTCTAATTGGCCCTATGGGGGCAGGAAAAAGCACAATAGGCCGACAAATTGCGCAACAGTTAGGCATGGATTTTTTTGACTCAGATCAAGAGATTGAGAAACGTACTGGAGCCGATATTGCATGGATTTTTGACCTAGAAGGAGAAGAGGGATTCCGTGCCAGAGAAGAAAAAGTCATTAACGAATTGACTGAAAAACAAGGCGTAGTTCTGGCAACTGGTGGTGGTTCTGTCTTATCAAAAGAGACACGCAACCGATTGTCAGCACGTGGAATTGTTGTTTATCTTGAAACAACCATTGAAAAGCAAATGGCAAGAACACAAAAAGATAAACGCCGTCCATTACTGCAAGGTGGTAACACACCTCGTGAGCTTTATGAAGAACTTGCAGGTGAACGTGAACCTCTTTACAAAGAAATTGCCGATATTACCATTAAAACTGATGAACAAAGTGCCAAAGGTGTTGCCAGTTATATTATTGATAAAATAGAACAGATTTAAGCAACTTATTTTGGATGTAATAGCTATTAATGAAGTAATAAACCTTTTTATAGGTTAAGGAGTAAGTATGCGTGTAGATAAAGATGACCGTTATATTTCAGAGCAACCGAGTAAGGACTCTACGCCTTCATTAAAGTTGCTAAACCTTCTTCAAAATTTTCCAAAGAAAAAATTAGCTATCTTCGGTTCGGTAGCCATTATTCTTCTATTATTGCTTTGCTTGATTGTTTTTTACTCTTCTCGCAAAAATGAAGTGACAGCATTAACACCACCTACCGTTAATGATGTTACGGCAACAGAAGAAACTAACAGTTTGATTTCGAATGGACAAAGTGGCGCGGTTGTTAATGGATCTCAAACTGAAAGTTCTGATAATACAGATGATAGTTTAAGCTCAATAGATAATCTAAATTCTGAGGCTAAGGGACACTCTAATACTATTACAACACAAAATAGAAGAACTAACGCTGGTATTTCTAATAATATAAATATTTCACAATCAACTAATACTAAGAAAAATAATAATGATCATGATAAGAAAACAGTTAATCGTAAAGAAGAAAAAGCTGATTTAGGAAAAAAAATTAAAATAAGTAATGATCATTATGTTATTCAGCTAAGTGCATCCAAATCAGTTGAGGGTTTGAAAAAATTTATTAAACAAAACAATATAACTAATTACCATATATATAAAACTGAATATAGTTCAGGAACGTGGTTTATTTTAGTAAAAGGTGATTATTCATCAGCTAATGAAGCACGTAAAGCTATTAAATCTTTACCATCAGCACTCTTAAAAGATAAACCATGGGTTAAATCGGGTGCGGTTGTTAATAAAGAAAAAATAGAAAAATAATAAGTAATATCGTTTATTTATCCAATCAACGACAAATAGGAGTATCCGTTGAAGAAGCAACGAGCCTTTTTAAAATGGGCTGGAGGAAAGTATGAGCTTGTGGACACAATCAAACGGTATCTTCCAGAAGGCGATCTATTGATTGAGCCTTTTGTCGGAGCTGGTTCTGTGTTTTTAAATACAAACTACGAAAACTATATTTTAGCGGATATCAATCAAGACTTAATTTCACTATATACCTTGTTACAATCAACTCCAGATCAATTTATTCGTGATCTCAGATTGCTTTTTACTACTCAAAATAATCAACCTGATGCGTTTTATCAGCTTAGAGATGTATTTAATCATAGTAAAGATCGATATTTTAGATCATTATTATTTGTTTATTTAAACCGACATTGTTATAACGGCCTATGTCGTTATAACAATAGTGGATTATTTAATGTGCCATTTGGGCGTTATAAAACCATTTATTTTCCTGAAAAAGAACTTTATTTTTTTGCAGAAAAAGCACAAAAAGCGAAATTTATTTGCGCACCTTATCATGAGGTCATGAAGAAGGCAGAAAGAAATTCGGTTATTTATTGTGATCCGCCCTACATATCCCCAAATCAATCAGTAGGGTTTACAGCTTATTATTCAAATATTTTTGGATTTGAAGAACATAAAAACTTGTCGAAATTGGCTGAAACTATAGCATATAAAAAAAATATACCCGTGCTAGTATCTAATCATTATACTGATTACACAATGACTCTTTATAGCAAAGCAAGCGAGCTTTATCGCGCAGAAATGCGTCGTTCAATTAGCTGTGCAGGTGAGGGTCGTAAAAAAATTGATGAGATTTTAGCGCTCTATAAAAAGTCATAATCAGGCTTGAATATAAAATGAGTTATCATGAGGTAGGTTATGAGAAAATTTATTATTGCTCCATCAATATTGTCAGCTGATTTTGCGCGCCTTGGTGAAGATGCACAAAAGGTCATTGACGCTGGAGCCGATGTTATCCATTTTGATGTTATGGATAACCATTTTGTACCTAATCTAACAATGGGAGCGATGTTTTGTAAAGCACTGCGAGATTATGGCATTAGCGCACCTATTGATGTGCATTTGATGGCATCCCCTGTTGAAGAGCTAATAGTCTCATTTGCTAAAGCTGGTGCTACTAATATCTCTATTCATCCAGAAGCGACGATTCATTTAGATCGTTCATTACAATTAATTAAAGATCATGGTTGTACGGCAGGTATTGTACTAAATCCAGCCACACCACTGGATTATTTAGATTATGTCATGGACAAAATTGATATTATTTTGTTGATGAGCGTTAATCCTGGCTTTGGGGGGCAATCTTTTATTCCCGCAACCTTGAAAAAATTACAACAAGTTAAACAACGTATAATTGCATCAGGATTAAATATTCGTTTAGAAATTGACGGTGGGGTAAAAGTAGAAAATATTGCTGAAATAGCTAAAGCAGGTGCAGATATGTTTGTTGCTGGTTCGGCGATCTTTAATCAGCCTAATTATAAAACAGTTATTGATGCAATGCGTAAGGAGCTAGCAGGAGTTATACATGAATAAACTAGACAATATTCAAGCGATAGCATTCGATTTAGATGGTACATTAGTTGATAGCGTACCAGGGCTAGCATTGGCGACACAAAATATGCTAGCGGAGTTGAATTTACCAACCATCAGCAATGAGCAGATCAAAAATTTCGTTGGTAATGGTATTGATGTCATGCTAGAACGTGTTTTTAAAGCCATTAGTATTGAGCCATCAAAAGAACTATTCGCCAAAGCCAAGATATTATTTAACCAACATTATGATAAAGTTATTGATGCCGAAACTAGGCTGTTTCCGAATGTTAAAGAAACTTTAAAAGTGCTTTATGATAATCATTATCCACTTGCATTAGTGACCAATAAGCCAGCCCAATTTTTACCTGCATTACTAGCGTCATTAGGCATAAAAGAGTTCTTTTCGCTAGTGCTTGGCGGTGGCGATGTGATTAAATTAAAACCACATCCAGCGCCTTTGTATCAAGTAATGGCGAAATTTGGATTGTTTAGCGATCAGTTACTTTTTGTTGGTGATTCGAAAAACGATATCACTGCTGCGCAAAATGCCAACTGCCCAACTGTTGCCTTAAGCTATGGCTATAATTATGGCGTTTCAATTGCTACTAGCAATCCCGATTTTTTATTTGACGATTTTAAAGATATATTAACAATTCTACCTCAGCCAAAAACTGATGCAAAAAAATAATGAGTATAAATTAGGAATAAATTATGAGTAAACCGATTGTATTTAGTGGCGCTCAGCCATCAGGGGAACTAACACTTGGCAACTACTTAGGTGCTTTAAAAAATTGGGTGTCTTTGCAAAACGAATATGATTGCGTTTATTGTATTGTTAATCAGCATGCAATTACCGTACGTCAAGATCCAAACAAATTACGTAAAGCCACATTAGATACACTAGCGCTTTATTTAGCTTGTGGTATCGATCCACAAAAAAGCACTATTTTTGTACAATCGCATGTGCCTGCACATGCAGAGTTAGGCTGGGCTTTAAATTGCTACACCTATTTTGGTGAACTCAGCCGTATGACGCAATTTAAAGATAAGTCATCACGCCATTCAGAGAATATCAATGCAGGGCTATTTGATTATCCTGTGCTTATGGCTGCTGATATTTTACTCTATCAAGCAAACTTAGTTCCTGTTGGTGATGATCAAAAACAGCATCTTGAACTATGCCGTGATATTGCTATGCGTTTTAATGCTCTTTATGGTGATATTTTTACTGTTCCTGAGCCGTTTATTGCCAAGGTTGGTGCGCGCGTTATGTCATTGCAGGAGCCGGCTAAGAAAATGTCTAAATCAGATGAAAACCGTAATAATGTGATTGGGTTACTCGAAAATCCAAAAGACATTGAGAAGAAAATTAAACGTGCGATGACTGATTCTGATGAACCACCTGTAGTACGCTATGATCTTAAAAATAAAGCTGGTGTTTCAAATCTACTTGATATTTTAACTGGTGTGACAGGTAAACCTATTGCCGAGCTTGAAAAAGAGTTTGAAGGTAAAATGTATGGTCACCTCAAAACAGAAGTTGCAACGCAAGTCATTGACATGTTAACTACCTTGCAAGCTAAATATCGTGAGTATCGTGACGATGAGCATTATCTATTTTCAATCATGCAAGATGGGGCTGAGAAAGCACGTTCAAAAGCCGAGCCAACGTTGAAAAAAGTCTATGATGCAATCGGGTTTGTATAATTGCAAAATCAATAACAGATTGCGACTAAAAAATGAATGATATGCAATGGCTTTAATAACTAAGTAAATGGATAATGGTTAAAGCCATCTAAATATATAGGCTAGTTATGAAGATTATTATTCTTGGTGCAGGACAAACAGGTAGTGCACTTGCGGAATATCTTGTTACCGAAAAACAAAACGATGTTACTGTGGTGGATGAAGATCATGATAGATTGCAATCGCTACAAGAGCGTTTTGATTTACAGGTAATTTGTGGAAAATCATCCTATCCTCAGGTATTAGAAAGTGCTGGCGCTGAATCGGCCGATATGCTTGTTGCTGTAACTAACTCTGATGAAGTCAATATGATGGCCTGCCAAATTGGTCATGTCTTATTTAGTATTCCACAAAAAGTGGCTCGCATTAGAGCGCCTGAATATAATGATGAAAATTATCCTTTTTTCAATAAAGACTGTATTAATATCGATCATATCATTGCCCCAGAAAATCTTATCACTAATCATATAAGTCAATTAGTTCAATACCCTGGCTCATTGCAATTTGCTTCTTTTTATGATAACCGAGTGTGTCTAGTGGCGGTAACGGCTTATTATGGCGGTGCTTTAGTTGGCAGTGAATTATCCGAGCTCAAAGAACATTTACCTCATGTTGAAGCGCGAGTGGTTGCTATTTATCGTAAAAACCGCTTTATTCGTCCGCTTGGCTCAACCTTGGTTGAAGCGGGAGATATGGTGTATTTTATTACGCCACCAGTTAATATCAAAGCTGTAACCAGTGAACTACAACGATTAGAAAAACCTTATAAGCGAATCATTATTAGTGGTGGTGGTAGTGTTGCTGTTGCTTTAGCAAAGCGTTTGGAAAATGATTACCAAGTCAAGTTAATTGAACGCAATGCTGAGCGAGCCGAACTCATTGCCGAGCAACTGGTTAATACCACAGTGTTGCATGGTGAGTCATCCGATCAAGAATTACTTTCACAAGAGCAAGTCGAGCTTACCGATCTTTTTATTGCAGTCACTGGTGACGATGAATCCAATATCATGTCATCTATGCTTGCCAAAAGAATGGGCGCAAAAAAAGTGATCGTACTAATTCAACGCCAAGCCTACCTTGAATTGATTAATGATAGTGTGATTGATATCGCAATATCGCCACAACATGCCACCATTTCAGAACTATTAAGTCATGTAAGACAAACTGGTATGGTTAAAGTCGTTTCGCTAAGGCAAGGCGAATCTGAAATTGTCGAAGTGGTTGCTAAAGGCAATAATGATACATCAAGACTGGTGGGTAAAAATATTAATGGCTTAAAACTACCTTCAGGCGCAACAATTGGAGCTGTTGTTCGTGGTGAAGATGTAATTATTATTAATACTGATTTGATGATAGAAGATAATGATCATCTAATCATCTTTTTGCCAGATAGAAAGGCAATAACAGATATTGAAAAGTTATTACAATAGCTTGTTAAAAACTGATAGTCAGTTCATAATGAATGAGTAAATTTTGACTCGGGGTGTTTTTTGTTTTGACAAAAAACTGAGATTTTACCCGTTGAACCTGATCTGGATCATGCCAGCGTAGGGAAGTCTAAGCCGTCTTAGCTTTAATTTGGCAAATTCTTCCCAATATTTTAGTTCTAAAATAACAGGGAATAAATATGTTAGACAATAAGCCATTTCAATTAGTACAAGCAACGCCTTTTATCCATCATGTAAAACAACAAAACCCATTAGTGCATTGTATTACAAATGATGTCGTGCAAAATTTTACCGCAAATGTGTTACTCGCTATTGGCGTATCACCAGCAATGATTATTGCCAAGCAAGAGGTGGAATCATTTGTCGCCATTGCGGATAGTTTATTGATTAATATTGGCACCATTAACAGTAGCACAGCCAAAAGTATGTTATTAGCAACAACCCAAGCTTTGCAAACACAAACTCCATGGGTACTTGATCCTGTCGCTGTGGGGGGGGCGCTTGATTATCGAACTCAAATTGTATGTCAATTACTATCATTAAAGCCAACAGTCATACGCGGTAATGCATCAGAAATATTAGTACTAAATGGTGAAAATGGATCATCGAAAGGACCTGATGGTCAAAACTCAACGACATCTGCTGTACATGCAGCCAAAGCACTTGCACAAAAATATCAAACGATTGTTGCAATGACGGGGGATATTGATTATATCACTAACGGCAACATCTTATATAGCATTACTGGTGGGGATATTGCTTTAACAAAAGTAACAGGAACAGGCTGTGCACTATCTGCTATGGTAGCTGCTTTTATTGCCAATTCACCAGATCCTTTATCAGCTACCGCCTCAGCTTGTTTTATGATGAAAAAAGCAGGTCAACGTGCCAATAAACAGCAAGGATTAGGTACCTTTGCGGTATCATTACTAGATCAACTATCTCTATTTAATTCATTACATCAATAAGGGACAAGATGAAAAAGCAATTAGATTTAACGCTTTATTTGATCCTTGATCCATTATTATGTGGTGGTATTAGTGGCATGGTAAATACCACAAAAATTGCTGTTTCCAATGGGGCAACTGCAGTACAGTTAAGATCTGAACATAAGTTTAGCGGTAAAGATTGGTATTATGCCGCATTAGCATTGAAAGAAGCGCTGAATGAAACGCCCGTACCACTGTTTATTAATGATCATGTCGATATTGCTTTAGCCGTTGATGCCGATGGTGTACATATTGGACAAAGTGATCTTCCTGTTGATGTTACTCGTCAATTAATTGGCAGAGATAAATGGTTAGGATTTTCGATCGCTAATCGACGGCAACTTGATAGCGTTCCATGGCATAAGGTTGATTATATTGGTATTGGTCCTATCTTTCCAACCGCAACGAAAAAAGATGCAGGAGTAGCACTGGGAACCGAACAATTAATTGAACTAATAGAACTAAAGCAATGTCCTGCTGTAGCTATTGGCGGTATTGATGAAAATAATGTGACTAACGTTATTCAAACAGGTATCGACGGCGTTGCTGTGGTTTCAGCTATTTGTGGTAAACAAGATATTGAGCAAGCGACGTTATCGCTCATTACTCAAATCAAGAAGGCTAAATAGGGTATACATTATGACAACAATTGCATTAACCATTGCTGGGTCAGATCCCAGCGGTGGCGCAGGAATTCAAGCCGATTTAAAAACTTTTTCGGCACTTGGGGCTTATGGCATGTCAGTTATCACTGCATTAACGGCACAAAGCACACGAGGGGTTGATGCGGTATTAGCTATTACCCCTGAATTTGTTGCAGCTCAATTCAATACGCTATATCAAGATATTCAGATTAATAGTGTAAAAATGGGAATGCTAATGAATAAAGAGATAGTTATAGCTGTTCACCACCTTCTTAGCATAAATTCTATTCCTGCTATCGTCTTAGATACTGTAATGATAGCTAAAGGAGGACATCCCTTGCTCAAATCTGATGCCATAACTGCTATTCGTGAGTTATTATTACCCTTAGCAACCATTGTTACTCCTAATATTCTTGAAGCAGCAGCACTACTTGATTGTGGTGAGGCCAAAAACGAAGATGATATGCAAAAGCAAGGGGATGAATTACTCAAATTGGGTTGCAAAGCGGTTTTAATGAAAGGCGGGCATTTGTTAGGTAGTCAAAGCCCTGATTATTTGATAACCCAAGATAATGTAATAAGAATAACTTCTCCACGAATTCAAACTAAAAATACTCACGGAACAGGTTGCACACTATCTGCAGCAATTACCGCATTATTACCCAAATATAATTTAGTAGAAGCCGTAATGCAGGCTAAAAATTATTTGCAAGGAGCCATTAGCCATGCTGATAATTTAAATATTGGTAACGGAATTGGCCCAACACACCATTTTTACCGTTGGTGGTGATAGCACAATAAATAGTCTAAAAGGGATTTAAGTTGTCAGCTATTACATATAACAACAAATCCCATATTTCAACTAATGCAAATCTTTTGCTTCACTTGTGCTACAGGTAAGTGTTCCTTTTTTTCCTTGTTCATCTTCAAAATAATCAGCCCAACAACTTTTCATTGATAAATCAATTTTTTTTATTAGCTCAATTCTACTGCCATTATAAGAGCAACTAACATAATAAGGTTCAACATCAGCTTTAAAATCGACTTCCCATATTAACTCATGTTTCTTACCTTCAACTAATCCTTTTGCTGGTTTTAAACTGACCTTTCTAGAAGGTTTACCGTGATAAACAATCATGCTACTAAACGATACCGTTAAACTATTTATATCATCAGAAACCTCCCATCCATTAGGCCTGTTTTCAACTTTTTCTTTAACCTTGATGTTTTGTGGACAATCAATTTGATAGGCATTAACAAAAAAAACCGCTCCAAACCAAGCCATAATAGCTAGAGTAACACTCAATATTTTCCTTTTCATATTATCTATCCTTCTAACAATTACCTATTAATAAAAATATAAAAGCATTCTAAGATTTCAAAAAATCATGCTAATATCTTAAATAAAAACAATTATAATTATTTATAAGTCATTAAGCTATTTTCACCATGTTATCTAAATTAAACGAGTTTTTTATTATTTCTGTTTTGGAGTAAGTTTTTAGCAAGGTAGCATGACGGAGATATCGCCAAAAAAGCCCTATACCATAAAATAAGACTCATCACTATCATACAAAACTCAAACTAAAAATATCCACGATACGGATTGTACACACTTTACCAAAAGTGCAGTATTATTTCCCCAATGTAGCAATCTAGAAGAAGCCATAAAACATTTGCAAGGGGCAATTAATTTAACCATTGGCAAACGTATTGAGCCTACACATTATTTTTATCAATGATGGTAACAAATAAATGATTAGCATTAAGTTGATTTAAGACGTTTTATATAATTCTATGAAAAGTATTATTAGAACATTAAAACTTAAATTAAAATAATGTATTGAAAAAATAAAC
>NZ_LZGX01000103.1:0-2509 GCF_001690825.1 Gilliamella sp. Fer1-1 | reverse complement strand
TGCTTTTATAATACTGGTTTATTTCAATATTATATTAACAGTTATGCTCATGTTTTATTTAAGAAATTAAATCTATAATTTAGATAGGCTCAAAAATACTGCTCGTAAATAAATTTTTATAGATTAGAATGATATAGCTAGTAAAACACAGTCATTAAAAAAATGAAGTGATGCAAACAAGAATATAACTTAATGGTGATAATAATGTTACAACAAATGGGTAAAGCTGCAAAACTGGCATCATACCAATTAGCCCAATGTCCAATAACAGTCAAAAATAAAGTATTGACGATGATTGCTGATTTATTAGAACAGCACTGCACAGCTATTTTAGTTGCAAATGAGCGTGATATTGAAATAGCAAAAACACAGGGGCTGAGCGCGGCTATTATTGATCGGTTATTATTAACCGCTGAGCGGTTAATGGCTATTGCTAATGATGTTCGTAAAGTGGTTTCATTAACCGATCCCATTGGTCAAATTATTGATGGTTCAACCCTAGATAGTGGTTTAACGCTACAACGTCGCCGAGTGCCTTTAGGGGTGATTGGCGTTATTTATGAGGCTCGGCCAAACGTCACCATTGATATTGCTACGCTTTGCTTAAAAACGGGTAATGCAGCAATATTGCGAGGTGGAAAAGAGACCATGCACACAAATGCTGTGACTATTTCTATCATTCAGCAGGCATTAGACCAAGCGGGATTACCTAAAGCAGCAATACAATGTATTGATAATCCTGATCGCAAATACATTACTGAATTACTTAAACTTGACCAATATGTTGATATGATCATTCCACGTGGAGGTGCTGCCTTACATAAATTATGCCGTGAGCATTCAACAATTCCTGTCATTACTGGTGGTATTGGTGTCTGTCATATTTTTGTTGATGAAAGCGCTGACTATGATAAAGCTCTTTCTATTATCGTAAATGCTAAAACTCAACGACCAAGTACGTGTAATACGCTTGAAACGCTTCTTATTCATCGAAACATTGCAGATAAATTCTTACCTAAATTTAGTCAAATTATGGCTGATAATGATGTTGTGTTGCATGCTGATCCCAATTCTTATGAAATATTAAAATGTTGCGTTGCAAATGTTTTTGCTGTTGAAGATCAGCACTTACGCCAAGAATGGCTATCAAAAGATTTAAATGTAGTCATTGTTGACTCACTTGAACTCGCCGTAGAACATATTCGTGAATATGGTAGCGGTCATTCCGAGGCCATTTTAACCCGTAATTTATCTAATGCACAGCAATTCACTAATTTGGTTGATGCGGCAGCAGTTTATGTCAATGCTTCAACACGTTTTACCGATGGTGGACAGTTTGGCTTAGGCGCTGAAGTGGCTGTCAGCACACAGAAATTACATGCACGAGGACCAATGGGGCTTGAAGCTTTAACTACTTATAAATGGGTTGGTTATGGCGATGATTTAATCCGCCGATAATCAAAGAACCGTTTTTAATGATTTCAACTTAATTTGACATCTAAGTTTTTATAATTAAGTGTTTATAATCTAGGAGTAGAGTTACAAATGAATAAAACGATAAAAATTATCAAACTTCAATTGGGCTTTTTAGAACCCGACCTAGCTTAATTTTAGTCGATATCTTTGTTAACTCACTATTGCCGTTTACTTGCAAATTAAATGTAAATATTTTTTTACATAATGATAATGTGTCAAATGGCTAATAACGTTGGGTAATCGTTTAAGATTATTTTATATACGTATAATTCAAGCATAATAGTAATAGAAGCATTGCTGGTTTATTCATTATTTGTATATCCAATTACAAAATATTTTGTAATTTATGCCTAAATTAATAATCTTGCTAAAACTGTGAATTGTATTTTAGGTTTATTTAAAATGACGTTCGATTATAAAAGGGTTTTAAAAAACGATTAATAACGCAATTTATAGCATTAGCTGAATAAAATACTTCAATATTTTGTTCAAGCTAATGCTATTTTTAATAAAAAATCATCATATTTAGAGGTTAATGTCCCGCAACTTTCGAGAATAAATTAATAATCACCACACCAAACATGATAAATCCCATGCCTATTAGTGCTGCTAAATCTAAAGTTTGTTTTAGAAAGATCCACGCAATTAAACTGATTAATACAATGCCGATTCCAGACCAAATCGCATAGGCAATACCAACAGGGATGGTTTTTAATGCTAATGAAAGAAGATAAAACGATGCACTATAGCCAATAATAGTAATAATTGAGAACATCAAATTAGTGAAGCCATTTGATAGTTTCAATGAAGATGTAGCTATTACTTCACAAATAATTGCAAAAAATAGTAATAAATATGAATTCATATAAGTGCCTATGATTGTTAAGTTAAGAAGATAATGATCTAAAGTTAATAGATATAATTAATATTTTTTGGTGTTTTGTTTTTACATCATTAGTTATGAATAAAAGGTAAAATAGATAGTTATTAATACTTGAAATGGAAGATACTTATGGTGGTGTGAGGGGGTGCT
>NZ_LZGX01000102.1:0-31274 GCF_001690825.1 Gilliamella sp. Fer1-1 | reverse complement strand
AATGGGTTTTCTGACTTATTTTTAAGTGCAAAAATGCCCCATTTTTCACGCTCTTTCGTGTTTATAATTTTATTCAAGATTATTTAATAACATAATGATTTTATTTGTATTAATTCAATAAAGTTTGCGCGTGCTTTAATCTATTTAATCAAATCGTGTTTAATTATTAGGAATCTTCTTGAATAAGTCTTTAAAATTTGATAGTTTACAGGAAAGATTTTTAACATTAAAAACACTAAAAAGAAGGTAATTGTTATGACTATTAAAGTAGGTATTAATGGTTTCGGCCGTATCGGTCGTATTGTTTTCCGCGCTGCTCAAAAACGTTCAGACATCGAAATCGTTGCTATCAATGACTTATTAGATGTTGAATATATGGCTTACATGCTTAAATATGATTCAACTCATGGTCGTTTTGATGGTACTGTTGAAGTTAAAGACGGTAAATTAGTGGTTAACGGTAAAACAATCCGTGTTACTGCAGAACGTGATCCTGCAAACTTAAAATGGGACGAAGTGGGTGTTGATGTTGTTGCTGAAGCAACTGGTTTATTCTTAACTGACGAAACTGCTCGCAAACATATCCAAGCTGGTGCCAAGAAAGTTGTTTTAACTGGTCCTTCAAAAGACAACACGCCAATGTTCGTTATTGGTGTTAATGATAAAGAATATGCTGGTCAAGATATCGTTTCTAATGCGTCATGTACGACTAACTGTTTAGCGCCTTTAGCTAAAGTTATTAATGATAACTTTGGTATTGTTGAAGCATTAATGACAACCGTTCATGCAACAACTGCAACTCAAAAAACAGTTGATGGTCCATCTCATAAAGATTGGCGTGGTGGTCGTGGTGCGGCTCAAAACATCATCCCTTCATCAACTGGTGCGGCTAAAGCGGTAGGTAAAGTTATTCCTGAGTTAAACGGTAAATTAACAGGTATGGCTTTCCGCGTTCCAACACCAGACGTTTCTGTTGTTGACTTAACTGCTCGTTTAGAAAAACCAGCTAAATACGAAGATATCTGTAAAGCAATCAAAGCGGCTGCTGAAGGCCCAATGAAAGGCGTGCTTGGCTATACTGAAGATGACGTTGTGTCTACCGATTTCTTAGGTGAAGTTTGTACATCTGTATTTGATGCTAAAGCAGGTATCCAATTAAGCGATAACTTCGTTAAATTAGTATCTTGGTATGATAATGAAGTTGGTTATTCAAACAAAGTATTAGATTTAATTGCTGTTGTTTCTAAATAATTAGCATTTAACTTGGTTAAAAAGCGACTTTTGGGTCGCTTTTTTTATGCTAAATTTTGAGTAATTTTAGATTTATTTGGCATAAAAAACGCCCACCTTTTAAGGTGAGCGTTTTGCTAGTATGGAAATAAATTAGTTAGATAAACTAAATAACAACAACTTCAGCTGCTGCTGGTCCACGAGGGCTATCTTGGATCGCAAATTCAACTTGTTGCCCTTCAGCTAAGGTTTTAAAGCCATCACCTGAAATAGCAGAAAAATGAACGAATACATCTTTGCTTCCATCCGCAGGAGTTATAAAACCAAAACCCTTACTTTCGTTAAACCATTTTACTTGGCCTGTTTTTTTATTCATTTACTAGACATCCTAACAATAATTAATAATTAGCCTTTTAGGCTCGTATGGGCTTTAACACTGTATTAATTATGTAACTCAAAACCATGATAAAGCTATCAAAATTACATTATTAAAGTTAATTGATTTCATAATTTCAACGTTGTTGTTTACCCAGTGCTATTACCGCATAAATTATAATCAAAAGCAAGATGTTAATAATAATTTTTTTTCTTAGAACATGGTTTTTTCTTAAATTTTTAGATAATTACTTAGAAATTGATAAAAGACAAATTATTGCATGATTCAAGCGCTGAAATTACTTCAAAAGTTGGCGTATTATAAAATAAAAAGCCATAAAATATTATTTTATGGCTTTGGATTAACAGTGACTTTTTTGTTATTCAATTTTATTTGTTTTTTGCTCGTTCAAATGACTCAAGTATTTCTTTACGAGCGGCATCGGCATTGTCCCAACCGTCAACTTTTACCCATTTACCTTTTTCTAACGCTTTGTATTGCTCAAAAAAGTGTTTGATTTGTGATTTAAGTAGTTCAGGTAAATCATCAACATCTTTAATGTGATCATATTCTTTTGACAGTTTAGTATGAGGTACAGCAACAAGTTTTGCATCTTGGCCTGCTTCGTCTGTCATTTTTAATACACCAACAGGGCGACAACGAATCACTGAGCCTGGTTGTAATGGATATGGCGTTGGGACTAAGACATCAACAGGATCACCATCTAATGATAATGTATTATTGATATAACCATAGTTGCATGGGTAAAACATGGCTGTTGCCATAAAACGGTCAACAAATACAGCACCAGTATCTTTATCGACTTCATATTTTATTGGATCAGCATTAGCCGGAATTTCAATCACAACGTAAATATCATCAGGTAATTCTTTACCAGCAGGTACATTTAAAAGTCCCATTTTTGTATCCTCTATCTAAGTTAGTATAGTGTTTGTTAATAACAGTAAGCGCACATTATAAAGATTATTCTGTATCGCTCAATTCTTTTAAATATTGAAAAATTTGCCTTGCCGTTTTGGTAGGTTTATTGGCTTCTTGCTCTTTTTTGGCTAAACGCGCTAAGGTGCGTAGTTGCTGGCGATTGGCTGTTGGATATAAGCTCATGATAGTTTCCGCATCGCCTGTCGCAATCAGGTCATCTCGTAGTTTTTCGAGTTTATGAAATAAAGAAATTTGTTGATTGTGACGATTTTTGAGCTTATCAAGGGCTTGGCTAATGGGATCAATATCTCGGCTACGTAGTAGCTTGCCAATGTATTGGATTTGTCTGCGATACCCTTCTTTTTTTATTTTCTGAGCAAGTTCAATAGCATAAATAAGATCTTCATCGAGAGGAATTTTTTCCAGTTCGTTTTTGCTTAAATTAACAAGCTCAACACCTAATTTTTTTAGCGCTTCCGCATCACGTTTGATTTCGCTTTTACTAACGTAAATGATTTCATCGTCTTGGGTGTCAATAGCAAAGTTGGGTTCTAAATTTGTCTCTTGATTATGATTCATGTTATTTCTTTTGTTAACTAATATTCAATTCTAGCTTATTATAACGTATCACTAGCAGAATTGTAGAAAATAATAAATGAGTATTGAACAAATTAAAAAAGAAGCGATAAACCAAAAAGAAAATTTATCAGCTATTGTCGATAATGCTATTAAGCAAGCAAAGTTACGAGTGGATGCTGTTGAAGTATCGATTAATCAATCAACGGGTATTAGTGTTAGCACCCGAATGGGGGATACCGAAAATGTTGAATTTAATAGTGATGGAGCTTTATCCATTACTGTTTATCAAAACCAACGTAAAGGCAGTGCATCAACCAATGATTTATCCCCTTCGGCGATTTTGCAAACGGTGGATATGGCGATTAATATTATGCAATATACATCACCCGATCCTTGTTCTGGTTTGGGCGATGTAAGCCAAATGGCATTTAATTCTCCTGATTTGGATTTATTTTATCCAAGTGATTTAAATGTCGATAATGCCATTGAACAGGCAAAACAAGCTGAATTAACCGCGCTCAATCATTCAAAGCTAATTAGCACTGATGGTGGTTATTTTAGTAGCCGATATGGTGTTTATGTCTATGGTAATAGTTTAGGAATGCTACAAGGTTATTGTGCAAGTTCACATTCGCTTTCATGTTCAGTTATTGCCGAACAAGCAGGACAGATGGAAAGCAATTATGCTTATACCTCATCACGTGATTTCAGTGAATTAAAATCAGCAAGTTGGGTGGGTACGCAAGCAGCTGACAGAGCAATATCGCATTTAGGTGCTAAGCAAATCGCAACCATGCAAGCTCCAGTACTGTTTAGTGCTGAAGTTGCTGTTGGGCTTATTAGGCATTTAGTCAGTGCCATCAGTGGTGGCGCAATCTATCGTAAATCCTCATTTTTATTAGACTCTGTTGGGCAGGCTATTTTTCCTAAATGGCTGACTATTTATGAAGATCCTTATATTTTAAAAGGTATTGGCTCTTCGCCTTTTGATAGTGAGGGTACAAAAACAGTTAAGCGTAATATTGTTGAGCAAGGCGTGTTGCAAACTTATTTATTAAGTAATTATTCAGCGCGTAAATTGGGTTTAACATCAACAGGTCATGCTGGTGGGATTCATAATTGGCTTATCTCGCCTAGCCAAACTCATGCTAGCTTTGATGATATGCTTAAAAAACTGGATAAAGGCGTTGTCGTTACTTCGTTAATGGGACAAGGTGTTAATAGTGTAACTGGCGATTATTCACGCGGAGCCACTGGATTTTGGGTTGAAAATGGGCAAATCCAATATCCTGTTAGCGAAATTACGATTGCCGGCAATCTTAAAGATATGTATAAAAACATTGTGGCAATAGGTAATGATATCGAAACGAGAACTAATATTCAATGTGGTTCGATTTTGATTGATGATATGAGCATAGCTGGAAAATAAGGATTAGTATGGGTCGTTTTTTTAACAATGCTTTTTTTCAAAAATTAGCTTTGTGGATGCCAGGATTAAGTAGCCTATTACAGTATAAACGAGAATATCTTAATTTTGACATTAAGGCGGGGTTATCGGTTGCGGCAGTTTCGTTACCAGTGTCAATTGCTTATGCTGAATTGACAGGTGTTGGTGCGATAGCAGGACTATATTCGACCATTTTGCCTTTAATTGTCTATGCGCTTTTTGGATCTTCGAAACAACTGATTGTCGGCCCTGATACGGCAACATGTGCTGTCGTTGCGGCTGTTGTGTTGCCGTTAGCAGCTAATGATCCCATATTACGTTGGCAATTAGTCATGATATTAACAATAATGATTGGTATTTGGTGTATTATCGCAGGAAAGCTACATCTTGGCGCTTTGGCTGACTTGCTTAGCCAGCCTATTTTAATTGGTTTGCTTAATGGTATTTCAATCACCATTATGGTTGATCAGTTAGCAAAAACACTTGGTTTTAGTTATGATTATTCTTATCTGATTGAGCGAATTGTTTATTTACCTTTTAAAATATCGCAAATCCATATAGCCACGGCACTGGTTTCATTTTTTACTTTGTTTATATTAATTGCTTTAAAGCGATTAAAACCGTTATATCCAGCGCCATTATTAGCCGTCATTGTGATGACATTTTTTTCATGGTTATTTAATTTTGAGTATTTTAATATCCGTATTATTGGTAATGTGAGTGGAGAGTTTATCCCTGCCAAATCATGGCTTGATTTTGATAAAGGGTTGATGCGTGATTTAGTTGTTCCCTCACTGAATATTGCTATCATTTGTTTTGTCAGTATGATGATAACCGTGCGCAGTTTCGCATCCAAAAATAACTATGAAACCAACGCTGATATCGAATTTAAAGCGCTAGGTATGGCTAATATTGTAGCGGGGTTATCACAAGGTTTTGTTGTTAGTGGCACCTCATCAAGAACTGCTGTTAATGATGCCAATGGTGGTAAAACTCAGTTAGTTTCAATTATTGCTGCTATATTAATTGGTATTGTCGTGTTGTTTTTTCTTTCGCCTTTACAATATATTCCCACTTGTGTATTAGGCATAATTTTGATTTATTCATCCATTTCGTTAATTAATTTTCAAACAATCATCCGCTTTTTTAAATTTGATCGAGATGCGTTTTATTTAAGTTTAACAACACTGATTTCAGTTCTTGTGATAGGTATTATTCCCGGTATGGCCCTGTCGGTGTTACTTGGGATATTTTTATTTTTGCGCCGTGTCTTTAGGCCGAAAGATC
Source organism: Gilliamella sp. Fer1-1 (assembly GCF_001690825.1). Classification (NCBI taxonomy): domain Bacteria; kingdom Pseudomonadati; phylum Pseudomonadota; class Gammaproteobacteria; order Orbales; family Orbaceae; genus Gilliamella; species Gilliamella sp. Fer1-1. The sequence goes on along the minus strand of NZ_LZGX01000102.1, from coordinate 25,413 downwards.
AATTGTTAGGTGTTGATGCAAGTGGTCGAATTCATTCAATAAGCCAAGGTGTTAAACCAATCAATAATACTCTGATTTATCGATTTAACTCTCCACTAACTTATTTTAATATTGCCTATTTTAAACGGAGAATTATTAGTTATATTGATGAAGCAAAAGAGCCAATAAACTATGTGATTGTTGATGCAATTCCTTGTTTTACTTATAAAGACGTGAGTGTGTTGTCAGGAATTGATGAATTAGTAAGATCCTTAAAAGTAAGAAACACCATGTTAATCTTATCCGGTCGGCGTAAAACACTCAAAAATTGGTTTAAACAAATGAATATTAAGCTTGATAACGATCATATTGATTTTGCTTATGATCTTTATTTTGCTGTGAGATTAGTGCAAAGTAAAGAGCATATGGATAATAAAATTGATGATGAATATGAAAAGTTATCGTAATCAATGATAAAAACCTAGCAATTTTTTATTATCTAAGATCCCTTTATTTCAATGTATAAAACAATATTAATATAGACAAATCACTACAAATTTAAGTAGAATATCAGATCTTTCAAATGAAGCATTTTAGTAAACAATTTAGAGGTAAAAATGGCACGTGTAACTGTTCAAGATGCAGTAGAAAAAATTGGTAATCGCTTTGATCTCGTTATTGTAGCAGCAAGACGCGCTCGTCAATTACAAGTTGAAAATAAATCACCGCTTGTTCCAGAAGAAAACGACAAAGAAACGGTTGTTGCTTTACGCGAAATTGAAGAAGGGCTTGTTAATAAACAAATTCTTGATATTGCTGATTTCCAAGCGCGTCAAGATGAAGAAGCAGAAGCACGTGCAACACTTCATGAGTCGATTCTTCTCGAAAACACACCATCATACGAATAAGCTTTACAGGAATTGCTTATGCAATATTTTGATAGCTTAAAAGAGGTTGTAGCATCTTATCTTCCTGCTAAAAAAGTAGAATTGATACAAGATGCTTATCTTTTTGCTAAAAATGCACATGAAGGGCAATTCCGATGTAGTGGTGAGCCTTACATCACTCACCCGGTTGCAGTTGCAACAAATTTAGCCGAGATGCGGCTTGATTATGAAACAATTATTGCCGCACTTTTACACGACACCATCGAAGACACTCCTGTCACTTTTCAAGATATTACAATCAAATTTGGTCAACATGTTGCCATTTTAGTTGAGGGCGTGTCGAAATTAGACAAATTAAAATTTCGTAATAGACAAGAGGCTCAAGCTGAAAATTTTCGGAAAATGGTGCTTGCCATGACCGAAGATGTGCGCGTTATTTTAATTAAGCTTGCTGATCGCACCCATAACATGCGTACACTTGGTGCTTTAAGACCAGAAAAACGCCGTCGCATTGCCAAAGAGACTTTAGAAATTTATGCCCCTTTAGCTCATCGTTTGGGCATTAATCATATTAAAACAGAGCTTGAGATTTTGAGCTTTACTGCAATGCATCCAAATCGTGCCCAAGTGATTGAAAAAGTAATTAAAACGGCGCGAAATACACGAAAAGAGCTTATCCAACAAATTTTGTCTGAAATACGTAACCGGTTATTAGATGCTCATATTGACGCGGAAGTTACTGGTATCGAAAAAAATATTTATGCGATTTATCAAAAGATGAAATTGCGTGAGCAGCAGTTTCATTCCATTATGGATATTTATACGTTTAGAATTGTAGTAAAGGACGTTGATGCTTGTTATCGCGCTCTTGGGTTAGTGCATAATCTTTATAAGCCACGACTTAATCGTTTTAAAGACTATATTGCGATCCCCAAAGCGAATGGTTATCAGTCGTTACATTCATCATTAATTGGACCTCATGGAACACCTGTTGAAGTACAAATCCGCACTGAAGATATGGATCAAATGGCTGAAATGGGTGTTGCTGCGCATTGGGCATATAACGAAACCGATGAAATGAACAATACTACCACGCAAATTAAAGCTCAGCGTTGGATGCAAAGTTTATTAGAATTACAACAAAGTGTGGGTAACTCTTTCGAATTTATCGAAAATGTAAAGTCTGATCTGTTTCCTAAAGAAATTTACGTTTTTACCCCTAAAGGGCGTATTGTTCAGCTACCTGAAGGTGCAACAGCAGTTGATCTTGCCTATGCAGTCCATTCTGATATTGGTTATCAGTGCATTGGTGCAATTGTTGATCGTAAACCTTATCCTTTATCGCAACCATTAAGTAGTGGTCAAACCGTTGAAATTATTACTTCATCAGAAGGGCGACCTAATGCTAATTGGTTAAGCTTTGTAGTTAGTGCTAAAGCGAAGTTTCGAATTCGTCATGCGCTTAGAACACTTAAACGTGAAGATGCAATTAAATTGGGACGGCGTTTGCTCGATCTTTCGTTAGTTAAATCTGGCGGTATTAGTGAGTTATCATCAAGCCAAAAAGCTCGTGCAGCTGAGTTAGCTAAATTGCCAACTTTTGATGATGTTTTGTCCGAAATTGGGCTAGGCAATATTATGAGCCATTTTATAGCTAAAGGATTAGAACATAAATCGCTATTACAAAATAAAACAGAACCCAATAAAACACTAGTTATCACGGGTAGTGAAGGCGTTTTGGTTACGTTTTCTAAATGTTGCCATCCTATTCCAAACGATCCTATCGTGGGACATGTCAGCCCAGAAAAGGGGCTGATAGTGCATCACGAATCTTGCCGAAATATTTCAGACTATCAAAATAATCCAGAAAAATATATTCCGCTTAAATGGGCGCCAGATATTTCTCAACGCTTTGTTGTTGAAATTTGGGTTGATATTTTAAATGTTCAAGGCGCTTTAGCGAATCTCCTTTCAATTATTAATGGTGAAAATACCCACTTGCAGTGGTTAAATACCGAAGAAAAAGACAGACAAATTTATACCATCATTTTGCAAATAGAAGTGAAAAACACTCAGCAACTTAATGAATTAATGCGGAAAATATCGCTACAGCCCGATGTAGTGAGCGTGACACGAAATATAAATTAGTCATTATGATAAAGCGATTTTTTGATCATTTGCCGTTGATAAAATTAACGGGGATTGGTGCAAGTTTAGAAAAAAAATTTAATACATTAGGTATTTATACCGTCAAAGATCTGTTATTGCATTTTCCTTTACGTTACGAAGATCGTACGTCGTCTTGTTCCATTGGTGATGCGGTTATTGGTGAGTTCACTACAATTGAAGGCGCTATAATCAAAAGTGAAGTTGCCTTTAAGCGTCGACAAATGTTAATTTGCTATATTCAAGATGATTCAGGCATTGCCGTATTAAGATTCATGCATTTTACACCCAGCATGAAAGCTTCGTTGATTAAAGGAAAATGGGTGAGTGCGTATGGCGAGATAAAACGTGGCAAAAATTATATTGAAATTATCCATCCACAATTTAAATTTAAAGCCAATGGAAACGAGTCATCAGTCAGGTTAGATGATACTCAAGAAAAATATACACCCATTTATTCAACGACCTATGGACTATCTCAAGCATTGATTCGACGGTCAATCATGGCAGCACTTTTGTTGTTAAAAAATAATCCACCTAATGAAATTTTACCAGCAAAGCTAGCATGCCACTTTTTGCCAGTATTGGATTCTTTAAATATTGTACATAACCCGCCTATTGATACTCATATTGAACAATTAATGTCGGGCGAACACCCAGCTATTAAACGATTTATTTTTGAAGAATTGATTGCTTATCATTTAAGTATGTTGATGCTAAAAAAGCATAATCAAAAACAGCAAGCACATCTGTTTTCTCCAAATCAATGTTTGATTAAACCGTTTTTATCATCATTGCCTTTTACACCCACTTGTGCTCAGCAACGTGTTGTGCAAGAGATTTATCAAGACATGGCAAAACCAGTACCTATGATGCGATTAATTCAGGGGGATGTTGGTTCAGGCAAAACATTAGTTGCTGCATTAGCTGCATTAAATGCTATTGAAAATGGTTGTCAGGTAGTATTAATGGCGCCGACAGAAATATTAGCAGAGCAACATTATAACAATTTTAGTACCTGGTTTGCACCGTTGGGGATTAATGTTGATCTGTTGTCGGGGCGATTAACGGCTAAAAATAAACGACAGTGTTATGAACGTATTCAAAATGGTGACAGCACGTTATTAATTGGTACTCATGCGGTGTTTGTTGATAAAGTAGAGTTTAACTCGTTAGGATTAGTCATTATTGATGAACAGCATCGCTTTGGTGTAAACCAACGTCTAAGCTTGTGGGAAAAAGGTATTAAAGATAATTTCTTCCCTCATCAATTAATTATGACCGCAACACCTATTCCTCGAACACTAGCAATGACCGTTTATGCTGATTTAGATGTTTCAGTCATTGATGAATTACCACCAGGGCGAACACCAATTACTACGGTAGTAATACCGAATACTCGTCGAGATGAAATTATTGAACGGGTAAACCAAGCTTGTTTAGCAAATCGCCAAGTTTATTGGGTGTGTACTTTAGTTGAAGAGTCCGAAACACTTGATGCGCAAGCGGCCGAAATGCTGGTTACCGAATTACAAGCCCGTTTACCCCATTTAAGTATTGCGTTAGTGCATGGCAAAATGAAATCGGATTTAAAACAATCAGTCATGCAAGATTTTAAAGCTGGGAACATCCAATTACTTGTTGCAACAACAGTTATTGAGGTTGGTGTTGATGTGCCTAATGCGAGCTTAATGATCATTGAAAATGCTGAACGATTGGGTTTAGCTCAATTGCATCAATTACGTGGACGAGTTGGGCGAGGATCAGCAGTATCGCATTGTGTATTGATGTATCAAGCCCCCCTAAGTAAAGTTGCTCAAGCACGCATGAAGGTGATGCGTGAAAGTAATGATGGTTTTGTTATTGCACAAAAAGATCTTGAACTTCGTGGTAGTGGCGAAATCTTAGGTACCCGGCAAATGGGTATCGCTAATTTTAAGGTTGTTGATTTGGTTCGTGATCAACATTTGATTAGCCAAGTGCAACAAGCCTCTTACGACATTCAAAAGAACTACCCACAAAGTGCCACTCAACTAATTGATTGCTGGCTGCCAGATCGTGAAAGATACATTAATGTTTAATTAATTGGGGTAAAGAGATTGATGTGTGGACGGTAGAAAGTGTTGTTTGAATCAGTCCACACATTGAAGCCTAATAGAGGCTTAATAATTATATTAGCCAATTATAAGAATGATCGATACGGCAATTCTGGTTCATCGGTAAAAATATCTCTAAAGCCACGGTAATGCTGATAGTGCATTTTATGTTTATCGGTTGGATAAGTGTATCTACCGCCAACTTGCCAGAAGAAAGGTGTAAATTGATAATCAAGACGATCTTTCTTCATTTGCCATAATACTTCAATTTCGCGTGGGTCACTTTGGAAGTTTGCCCAAATATCATGATGGAAAGGGATCACAACTTGAGTATTAAGCGATTCAGCAGCACGTAAAATATCGGCTGATGTCATTTTATCGGTCACTCCTCGTGGGTTTTCACCGTAAGATAGCAATGCCACGTCAATTTTGTAGTCATTGCCATGTTTGGCATAATAGTTAGAATAGTGGGAATCACCCGAGTGGTACAATGAACCTCCTGATGTCTCAAATAGATAATTAACTGCTCTATCATTCATGCCATCTAAAATAGATTTATCGGTAGATGAAACGCCTTTTGGCAAAGTAACTAACGATGTTCTATCAAAAGAGTCTAATACGCGAATTGTAATATCACCAACCTCAATCGTTTCCCCCACTTTGGCAACAATACAACGATCATCTGGCACGCCCCAGCTTTTCCACAATTCTACACAAGCTTTCGGGCCAATAAATTTTACTTTTGGTGAACAGTTTTGAATAACTGCTGCAGCAACATTGACATCAATATGATCGGCATGATCATGAGTTGCCATCACTGCATCGATTTCTTTAATTGCAAAAGGATCAAGAACAAATGGGCTAGTTCTTAAGTTTGGTTGCAATTCACGGACTCCGCCCATTCGCATCATTTGATGCTGTTTGTTCATTAATGGATTTGCGTGAGTTTTTTTACCAGTACCACACCAAAAATCAACAGAAATATTGGTATTACCCGCTGATTTTAGCCAAATCCCCGTACAAGCAAGCCACCACATAGTAAATGTATTGGGTTTGACCTCGGTTGTTTCGATCTCCTCATTAAGCCACGTTCCCCATTCAGGAAATGTATTTAATATCCAAGATTCACGGCTAATTTCATTTACTTTACTCATACTCTGTTCCTTCTACAATTTTATTGTTAAACTAAAATAACCTCAACGCCTTGCTCCTTAATGCATTCAATTACGTCCTTATTAGCTTGTTTTCCTGTGATTAAAATATCTATTTTATTAACAGGGCAAAAAAGCATGCCTGAATTGGCTTTGGTATCAATTTTGGAGCTATCAACTACAACAACTAATTTCTCGGTTTTTTCCAATATTTGTTGTTCAGCTACAGCGCCTAATATTTCGTTTTTATAAAGACCTGTTGGTGTTAATGTTTTACCACTGGTAAACATCCACTTGCCAGCATAAGAATCGGTTATGTTAGCAATAGGATTAAGAATAATATTTTGTGTTTTGTTATATAATCCTCCCATAATGATGACATTTTCATGATCATGCTCAATTAAGTAACAAGCTAATGGAAAATAATTAGTAATAATTGAAACATTTTTACCACACAATTCACGGCCAAGTAAAAAAGCCGTAGAACCGCAATTTATAACAATATTTTCGTCACTGTTGCATAATTGTGCAGCTCGAATTGCAATACGGGCTTTTTCGTGATAATGATCGGTATTATTACTGTCAATCGGTGCCCAAATTGGTTTTATTTCTTCTAATCGCATAATACCATTGCGGACTTTTTTAACGCGCCCTTCCTGATCTAGCTTAGTAATATCGCGCCTTGCTGTTGCTGGTGATATAGCAAATTTTGCGATTAATTCGGACACTCTAACCATACCTTTTTCGTTTACTAACGCTACTATTTCATTATGTCGTGCAATTTCGTTCATTTTTTCTTACATTTCATTGTGATTAAATATGATTATTTTATCGTAATTTTTATTTGTATTGTTGTCAATTGCTATAATTTTATTTATTAATACTAATATTTTTTAATTAATTGATAATAATAATTTTAATTTTTTTTGTCTTTATATTTTATTTAAGTTGTGATGCTGATCACATATGAAATTATAGTTTGTTGAGAAAAGTGATCCTTGTCAAAACAATCATAAATAATCATTGAATGATTTATTTTGATTGTGGAATATAACAAGTGTTTTTAATGAGCGATGATAAATAAAGTAAAGTAATCAGCGGTTCCATTCATTTACTTTACGGATTATAAGAAACTTGATGAAAGGCAATTAAATGAAACTCAATATCAGAGGTGAGTGTTGTTTGAGCAGTAAAAATGTCAATAACCGATGAGAGGAACATATGGAAGTAATTTATAACGTATTTTATATTTTTTATAGTCAAGTGATGACAAAAGCACCTTTGTTACTTGGCTTGGTGACAATGCTTGGTTATTGTCTATTACGTAAAGATATAACCACCGTGCTAAAAGGCACGATTAAGACCATTGTTGGATTTATGTTATTACAGGTTGGATCTGGCGTTTTGGTATCAACATTCAAACCTGTTATTGCTAAATTGGCACAGTACTATGGCATTAAAGGCTCTATCATTGATACTTATGCATCAATGGTCGCCGTCGAAACGGGTATGGGCGAATGCTATTCATGGGTTGGCTATTCTGTTTTGCTTGCATTAGCGATTAATATTATTTTGGTGGTATTTCGACGTTTAACCGGAATTCGAACCATTATGTTAACTGGTCATATTATGTTCCAACAGGTTGGTTTAATTGCGCTGTTTTATTTCCTTTTTGGTTACAGCATGTGGGAAACGATCATCTATTCGGCCATTATCACTGCGCTTTATTGGGGAATATTTTCGAATATGATGTTTAAGCCGACCGAGGCTGTTACTGGGGGAGCTGGTTTTTCCATAGGCCACCAACAACAATTCGGTTCTTGGATTGCGGTTAAGTTAGCGCCAAAATTGGGGGATAAAAACGATACAGTTGATAATCTAAAGTTGCCAAAATGGTTGCATATCTTTCATGATAGTATTGCCGCAACTACAATTGTGATGACAATTTTCTTTGGTATTATCTTGCTGTCATTTGGGTTAGATAATTTACAAACAATGGCAGGATCCACCCATTGGACCATTTACATCTTTGAAACAGGGCTTAAATTTGCCGTCGCAATTCAAGTTATTGTTGGTGGGGTGCGTATGTTTGTTGCTGAATTGTCCGAAGCTTTCAAAGGCATTTCAGAAAAGCTAATTCCAAATGCGGTATTAGCTATTGACTGTGCGGCAATTTATGCTTTTTCACCTAATGCGATGGTGTTTGGTTTTATTTGGGGGGCTTTAGGGCAATTCTTAGCGATTGCATTATTACTCATCTTTAAATCGCCAATTATGATTATTCCTGGCTTTATACCAATGTTTTTTTCGAATGCAACCATTGGTGTATTTGCCAACCATTTTGGTGGTTGGAAAGCCGTAATGAAGATCTGTTTTGCCATGGGAATGATAGAGGTATTAGGCTCTGCTTGGGTAATTCATATCTTTGCTCAAAATGGTACGCCGATTGACTCATGGATGGGAATGGCCGATTGGGCGATTTTATTTCCACCGATTTTACAGGCTTTATCTATTTCACACTTGTTTATTTATGTTCTTATTGTTCTAGCCCTGATTTATATGTTTTTTGCTGCTAAACAGCTTCGCCAAGAAGAGGCTATTTCTACAAATCAGCCTGAAATCAACGATAAAAACCAAGATGTCAATGAATCAGTACTTGAAAAAATGGATGAAGTCGCCGTGAGTGAAGGTCGTCCAATTCGTATCTTGGCAGTATGTGGGAGTGGTCAAGGCTCTTCAATGATGATGAAAATGAAGATTGCTAATTATTTAAATAAAAAAGGCATCCCAAACGAAATGGATTCTTGTGCTGTGACTGATTATAAATCACGTTTACCCAATGTCGATATCATTGTTGCATCTAAACATCTTATTCATGAAATTGAGGTGAATGAAGGTCAACATGCGTTAGGCGTACAAAATATGTTAAATCCACAAACTTTTGGCGATGAGCTGATAAAGTTGATTGAACAAGTGTTTTCTAAATGATCTTAAATACTAAGGAGTGCACCATGGCTTTAAAAGAATCACTAATTGAAAATAACGCTATTTTACTCAAAGCAAATGCTGCAACTTGGCAAGATGCCATCAAGCTAGGCACTGATATGCTAGTCGCCTCTAAAGCAATAGAGCCGTCGTACTACGATGCTATTGTTCGCTGTGTCAAAACAATGGGACCTTATATTATTATTGCACCAAACTTTGCCATGCCTCATGCAAGACCTGAAGATGGGGTAAATCGTACAGCTTTTGCTTTAGTTACCTTAGAAAAACCTGTCTATTTTGATGGTGAAGCTGAGCCTGTCGATGTTTTAGTGACATTAGCAGGTAGCACATCGGATCAGCATATGGAAGGATTAATGGAGGTCACTCAAATTTTAGATGATGAAAACAGTGAAACAGGGGTTGATCTAGATAAATTAAGGCGTTGTAACACCAAAGAAGATGTTTACGCCGTTATTGATCGTGCCTTAAATGGAGGTTAAATCATGTATCAAGCATTAAAAGAACGGGTATTGAATGCTAATTTATTGTTACCTAAATATCATTTAGTGACTTTTACTTGGGGTAATGTCTCTGAAATCGATCGTGAAAAAGGCGTTATCGCCATCAAGCCTTCTGGTGTTGAATATAGCAATATGAAACTGGATGATATTGTGGTTGTTTCGCTAATGGGAGATATTGTGGAAGGAAAATTAAATCCTTCAAGCGATACCGCAACGCATATTGAATTGTATAAAGCATTTCCACAAATTGGTGGTATTGTGCATACCCATTCTCGTTATGCCACTATTTGGGCACAAGCGGAATTAGATATCCCTGCACTAGGTACGACGCATGCCGATTATTTTTATGGTGATGTGCCTTGTACGCGTGAACTAACCGATAGTGAAATTGCAATTGATTATGAAAAAAATACAGGATTAGTCATTGTAGAAGAGTTTAAACGCCGAGGTCTAGATCCCGTCGCAATGCCAGGGGCAATTATCTCTGGTCATGCTCCATTTTGTTGGGGTAAAAATGCGTTAGATGCAGTGCATAATGCGGTCGTACTTGAAGAAGTAGCTATGATGGCTCTTGCCACTCGGCAACTTAATCAAGCAATCAAAATTCAACAAACGTTATCTGATAAGCACTATTTTCGCAAACACGGTGCGAATGCTTACTATGGTCAAAAATAGCAAATAGGAGAACAACATGGCAGCACCTAAATTACAAATCGCATTAGATCAAACTGAATTAGCGCCAGCATTAGATGTGGCAAAAAATGTAGCGGGTTTTGTCGATATCATTGAAGTGGGAACCATTCTTGCTTTTGGTGCAGGTATGCAAAGTGTAAAACGGTTAAGAGAACTTTATCCTAATCATATTTTAGTATGCGATTTAAAAACCACTGATGGTGGTGCAATATTGGCAAAAATGGCTTTTTCCGCAGGTGCAAACTGGTTAACGGTTTCAGCCGCTGCGCACATTGCTACTGTCGAAGCTTGTAAAAAAGTGGCTGATGAGTTTAAAGGCGAAATTCAGATCGAATTATACGGGCATTGGACATTAGAAGATGCTAAAGCTTGGCGTAACCTTGGCATTAAGCAAGCAATATACCATCGATCTCGTGATGCTGAACTTGCTGGTATTGGTTGGGGTGAAGATGATATAGCAAAAATGCGCCAATTATCTGATTTAGGACTTGAACTTTCAATCACCGGTGGCATTGTGCCAGAAGATATTCACTTATTTGCAGGCATAAAAACTAAAGCGTTTATTGCTGGTCGTGCGCTTGCTAATGAAAATGGTCAACAAACTGCGCAAGCATTAAGAACGCAGATCGCAAAATATTGGTAACAACAGCATGCAGTTGAAAAATCAGCTGCATGGTATTTTTTCATATAAAAAATGGGTTATCACAATGCCACAAAGTAACGATATATTTGAAAAACGGTATCAAACCAAAAACACGCCTCGAATAGGCATTTACGAAAAAGCCTTACCTAATCAATTATTATGGCAAGAGAAATTACAAATAGCCAAAAACTTAGGATTTGATTTTATCGAAATGTCGGTCGATGAATCAGATGAGCGCCGCGCCCGATTAGATTGGTCTGACGATGAGATCTATTCACTTAGGCATCAATGTGAAAAAATCGGCATTCCACTACATTCCATGTGCTTAAGTGCGCATCGTAAATATCCATTTGGTTCAGCTAATCATGATACCCGCAATGAAGCTAAAATCATTATGGATAAAGCGATTACACTAGCTTACAAATTAGGGATAAGAGTGATCCAGCTAGCGGGTTATGATGTCTATTATGAACCCGCTGACTTGCAAACTCATCAACGTTTTATTAAAGGTATGCAGTGGGCCGTTAAGCAAGCTGAGCGAGCTGGGGTGATGCTGGCGGTTGAAATTATGGATACACAATATCTTAATAGTTTAAGCAAGTTTGAAATTTTAAAAAAAGAAATCAACTCGCCTTATTTTATGGCTTACCCTGATGTAGGCAATATTACCGGATGGAATTACGATACTTGTACCGAACTTATGTTAAGTCGTGATCATATTGTGCAGATTCATTTAAAAGATACCTATAAAGTTAAGTCGAATTATCTTGGTCAGTTTAGGGATCTTGTTATTGGTGAAGGTGAGGTTGATTTTACCGCTATCTTCAAAACGCTTAGAGCCATGAATTATGTGGCTCCCCTAGTTATCGAAATGTGGGCGAACGATGATAATTGGGAAACCAATATTATTACTGCGCAAAAAAGATTAAAGCTAATAGGTGATAAAACCAATTTTCCTATTTTTGACAAGTAAACTAACCTTTTTTTAATCCACAGTTAGAATCAGTTCTTGTGCTATGACTACACAGTATTAAGTTCTACCAAAGTAATTCAGCGGTAGAGCTTAATATGAAATTGTTTAACGTGTGTTAAGGTATATGAATCAATAACAACAAGACCACAACAAGACCACAATTAACCGTTTTGGCATTTTACTTATTGCAGTACGCCATCGACTTACTAATTTTATCTATCGGTTTATCTAGACTTGATTAATTACACTTTGCACTGCTATGGGTATCGTGTAATATAGATAGCATCATAAAAAATCGAAATAATCTTGAATACGATATGAAATTAACTATAAAATTACTCTCTATCTTTTGGATTACGTTAGTTTTAATGGGGTGTGGATTAAAAGGGCCACTTTATCGTCCAGTTGAAACCGCATCAATAGTACAGTTTAAAACTACAACAACAGCCTCAATTCAGTCTGATTCATTGATTAGAAAAATATAAAGGAATAAAGGGATGGATTTTTTGCATTATCAGCAGGGTCACTTATTTGCTAATCAAATAGCTATAGCGGATCTTGCAAAACAGTATGGTACTCCATTGTATGTTTATTCAGCAGATCACATAAGCAAACAGTTTTTAGCCTATGAACAGGAATTGGCTGCTAATAAACATTTAGTTTGTTACGCTGTTAAAGCGAATAGCAATTTAGCTGTTTTAAGTTTATTGGCAAAATTGGGATCGGGCTTTGATATTGTTTCACAAGGTGAATTAGAACGAGTATTAAAAGCAGGCGCTGATCCTAAAAAGATCGTGTTTTCTGGCGTGGCTAAATCAATCGTTGAAATTGAACGCGCGCTTGAAGTTGACATTAAATGCTTTAATGTTGAGTCTGAGCCTGAATTATATCGAATTGATGAAGTTGCAAAAAGATTAGGTAAAATCGCACCGATTTCATTGAGGATTAATCCTGATGTGGATGCTAAAACACATCCTTATATATCAACAGGCCTGCGCGAGAATAAATTTGGTATTAGTTATCAGTTAGCGTTGGATATTTATGAAAAAGCACGATCATTAGCGCATATTAATATTGTAGGTATTGATTGCCATATTGGTTCGCAATTAACCCAATTGTCACCATTTCTTGATGCTGCTGATCGCATTCTTGCTTTAGTTGATAAATTACAATCCAATGGTATCTTTATTAAACATATCGATTTTGGTGGTGGTTTAGGCGTTTGTTATGACAACGAGCAACCTCCGACAGCATTGCAACTCGTCACCGAGTTAAAGAATAAATTAGTTAATTATCCTGATATTGAAATTCTGTTTGAACCTGGGCGATCTATTGTTGCTAATTCAGGTTTGTTAATTACTAAAGTTGAATATACCAAACACCAAGATAGCAACCACTTTGCGATTGTCGATGCGGGAATGAATGATTTAATTCGTCCAGCACTGTATGAAGCTTGGATGAACGTATTACCTGAAAAACAACCGCAAGCTAGCGATGAGCCATTCATATACAATGTTGTTGGTCCTATTTGTGAATCTAGTGATGTTCTAGCCTATCAGCGTGCGCTTTCGGTTAAGCAGAACGATTTGTTGGTAATTTGTAGTGCTGGTGCTTATGGGTTTTCTATGGCATCGAATTACAATAGCCACCCAAGACCTGCTGAAGTGATGCTAATTAATGAACAACAGCATAAATTAATTCGCCAACGTGAGTCTTTGGATGATTTATGGCGAGGTGAAGTGGTTTTATAGCATTTATAAATAGTAGAAGGGTTAATAATCTCCATACTATATTCTTCTTTGCGTGGATACGAGTTAACAGCCAAAATAAAAAAATAAAGAACTAATATGTTTGACAACAAAAGGTAAATTTACGATGAACTTTTCAAAAATGCATGGACTCGGAAATGATTTTATGGTTATTGATGCAGTGACGCAAAATGTTCATCTGTCAACTGAAATGATTAAGCGTATGGCTGATAGATATACTGGCATTGGCTTTGATCAACTTCTTATTGTTGAGCCACCTTATGTGCCCGATAGCGATTTTCATTATCGTATCTTTAATTCTGATGGTTCTGAAGTTGAGCAATGCGGTAATGGTGCTCGCTGTTTTGCTCGTTTTGTTCGTTTAAAAGGGTTAACTCGAAAACGTGTATTAAAAGTTAGCACCATGAAAGGCAATATTATTTTAACTGTAAATGATGATGAGACAGTACGCGTTAATATGGGGGAGCCTATTTTTGAACCCAATAAGATTCCTTTCAAGGCTATTAAAGAAGAAAAAACTTATATAATTCGAGCACAAGAACAGACCGTGTTATGTGGCGTTGCATCTATGGGGAATCCTCATTGTGTTATTCAAGTCGATAATATTGTAACAGCAGAAGTTACAAGGTTGGGAGCGGTATTAGAGCAACATGAACGCTTTCCCGAACATGCTAATATTGGCTTTATGCATATTATCGATCGCGATAATATTAACTTACGGGTATTTGAACGAGGGGTTGGTGAAACTCAGGCTTGTGGTACAGGTGCTTGTGCAGCAGTGGCAGTAGGTATTAATCAAGGATTATTAAACCCGCGTGTTAATGTTAATTTACCAGGTGGTAAATTATTGATTGAATGGAACGGTGGGCATCAACCACTTTATATGACAGGACCGGCTACACATGTGTATGATGGCTTTATTGCCATTTAATTTTGATATTATCGCTGTTTAACCACAAGGCTTTGTTATCGAAAAATTTCGACGGGTAAAAATCGTTCAGAAAACCCATTGATTTTATTCGGTTTTTTTTGTTTGTTTTAAAAGGGTGACTTTAATCCCCCAAAAACGTTAGACATATAATATGATAGAAATGAATTATGGTTGCAAAAACTACTAGGAATAGACGAGCAAGAAAATCCCAGAAAAAACCATCTTCTGTACAATTGAATGATGAAATTGTCAGTCAATATATTATTGATAACCCTGATTTTTTTATACGAAATGCACGATGTGTAGAGAGTGTTCAAGTGCCTCATCCTGTTCGTGGGGGGATTTCATTACCTGAATGGTATATGGCACGCCAGCGCAATAAAATTAAGCAATTAGAATCCGAAATTACGTTGTTAATGGAACATGCTAGCGCTAACGAGCTACTTTTTAACCAAATGATGGATTTGCAAATTGAATTGTTCAAAGCACAAGATTTAAACCAATTAATAGTCATATTAAACACATGGGCAAAATCGTTAGGTCTCAGTGGTGCTTACTTATATCTTTTTGACGACAAATGGTTACTTAGTGCGCCGTCAAATTATTATTATTTAGCTTTAAATACGTTACAGTTTGATTTTATTCGTGTTAGGCATTTACAGTATAGCCAACAATATTTAGGGACATTGAATTCAACGGAAATTGATTTTTTATTGCCAGAACATGGTTATGTTGGTTCGGTAGCTTTATCATTATTAGGACGATTTGGTGATCTGGGTCTGTTAATGTTTACTAGCACTAATCCAGAACATTACCAAGCAGGGCAAGGGACATTATTACTTGAAAAAATGAGTGAAATTTTACCTATTTTAATTAGTAGATGGATCATGCGAATAAATTAAGGAAAGATCATGGCTCAGCCTAATCAAAATGTCGATGCTCGATTAACTTTGCCTGTTGATCAGTTTTTAAATTATTTAAAGTCAGAAAAACAGCTTAGCTTAAACACACAAATCAATTATCGGCGTCAACTTTATGCGCTTATGTCATTGGCAAAAGATGCCGAAATTTCAACTTGGCAAGATTTAGACTCTTCAGCAGTAAGATTGTTAATTAGTCGTAGCAGACAAACAGGGTTACAAGCTAGAAGCTTATCATTAAGATTATCTGCGTTGCGCAGCTTTTGTGATTGGATGGTAAAAAATGAATATCTTAACGCCAACCCAGCTCGAGGCGTGCTAAATCCCAAATTAGGTCAGCATCTACCAAAAAATATTGATATTGACGAAATTAATCAGCTACTTGAAATTGATCATAATGATCCTCTTTCTGTTCGTGATAGAGCGATGCTTGAAGTTATGTATGGTTCGGGGTTACGTCTTTCTGAATTAGTTACGCTTAACTGTCGAGAATTAAATCTGATTGATGGTGAAGTCCGTGTAATGGGTAAAGGAAATAAAGAGCGAAAACTACCATTAGGTCGAGAATCTATCAAATGGATTAAACGCTGGTTGTCAATGCGAGATTTTTTTATTCCACAGGATGATGCGCTATTTATTTCAAAGTTAGGTAAACGAATTTCACCACGTAATGTTGAAAAGCGATTTGCCGAATGGGGCGTTAAGCAGGGCTTAAGTAGTCATGTCCATCCGCATAAATTACGTCATTCATTTGCAACTCATATGCTCGAATCAAGTGGTGATTTGCGAGCAGTGCAAGAGTTGCTTGGGCATGCTGATTTATCTACGACTCAAGTTTATACGCATTTGGACTTTTCACATCTGTCTGAAGTTTATGATTCAGCTCACCCACGAGCTAAAAGAGGAAAATAAAGATGCACTTTTATCGCTCTATTACTACGATTAAAGCGCTGACTTTCGATCTGGATGATACTTTATATGATAACAGTATGATCGTTGAAAAAGCAGAAGACGAAATGATTAATACGCTTAAGCGTTATGAACCGTTGCATACTTTAACTCTATCTGAGTATTTTACTGAAAAGTATGCCGTGCTTGCCGATAATCCCGAAATCTATCATGATGTTAATGTTTGGCGAGCTCAAACGATTAAATCGTTATTAAGTAAAACCAATATTCCAAAATCAAAATTTACCGACATAATTGATGAATCCGTTGCCTGTTTTAATTTTTGGCGACATAAGATGAAAGTACCTGAATCAACACACTTATTATTAACTCAATTGGCTGCTAACTATCCTTTAGCGGTGATCACTAATGGTAATGTCGATATTAATCAAATTGGTTTGGGGGATTATTTCCAATTTTCCTTACGAGGTGGTGAATGTACGCGTTCAAAACCTTTTCCAGAAATTTTTAATTTAGCCGCTCATAAATTGGCTATTCCATCGCACCATATTTTACATGTAGGAGATAATTTATTAACAGATGTTGCTGGTGCTATTGATAGTGGTTTCTTAGCTTGCTTTATCAATATTTATAATCGCGATATTTTACAACTTGAGGAGGCAAGATGTTTGCCCCACATGGAAATAACTCAATTGTCAGAATTAGAGAATCTGCTATAATCTTCATTGTGTCTGTATAAATAAACAGTAAAATTAAGTGAAGATAAATTATGTTAATACCAGCGATACATTTTCTTAATAAATTTTATTTTTTCTTAGCTACAAGTCGACAATAGTGGCTCAAGATATGATAACAATATTAACAATACACTCGACATTAATGCTGGTTAATGTTTTCGATTACTAAAATAGGTTATGAACGTAATGCAAAATAATAAATCATTATTAGACGACCTGAATACAGAACAACAAAATGCAGTCACCACCGATAATCAATATACCATTGTCCTTGCTGGAGCAGGGAGTGGTAAAACGCGAGTTTTAGTTCACCGTATTGCTTGGCTTTGTATTGAGAAACATTATTCACCAGGATCAATTTTTGCGGTTACTTTTACCAATAAATCTGCTGCAGAAATGCAAGAGCGAATTCAAACATTAGTAGGCGAAAGTTATTTTAATGGGATGTGGGTAGGGACATTTCATGGGTTGACTCACCGTTTATTACGCATGTTTCCTGAACAAGCTAAGTTGCCACCTAATTTTCAGCTTATTGATTCTGAAGACCAAGTTCGGCTCATCAAACGGATTTTTCGAGAACTAAAAATAGATGAAAAACAATGGTCACCTAAACAATGTGCTGCTTTTATTTCCACTCAAAAAGAAAAGGGGTTACGTGCTGATGATATTGTTCCAGAAGATCCTAAACAAGTTATGTGGCAAACGATTTATCGCGATTACCAAGCTATTTGTGATAGAGTTGGTTATGTTGATTTTTCTGAATTAATCCTAAGAGCTTATGAACTGCTTTGCCGTGATAATGAAGTATTAGCTTATTGTCATCACCGTTTTTGCAATATTCTCATTGATGAATTTCAAGATACAAATCATATTCAATACCGCTTTGTACAAAAGTTAGCAGGTGGAACTGCCAATGTAATGATAGTCGGGGATGATGATCAATCTATCTATAGTTGGCGTGGTGCGAATGCAGATAATCTTCAATTATTTATTAATGATTATCCTGAAACTGAAATAATTCGATTAGAGCAAAATTACCGTTCGACAGGTAATATTCTTGATGTAGCAAATAAATTAATTGCACAAAATAAAAATCGGTTGGGAAAAAACTTATGGACAGATAGAGGCAATGGTGAGCTGATTTCGCTTTATGTTGGCTTTAATGATGTTGATGAAGCTAGATTTGTTATTGGTCAAATAAAAAAACTGCATCAAGAAGGCGAAAATTATGCAAGTTGTGCAATTTTGTACCGAAATAATGCGCAATCACGCATCTTTGAAGATACCTTGTTACAAGCTGGATTACCTTATCAGATTTATGGATCTATACGTTTTTATGAACGGCAAGAGGTAAAATTAGCACTGGCTTATTTACGATTATTGCACGACCACCATAATGATATGGCGTTTGAAGCTACAGTCAATACTCCGCCACGAGGTATTGGTCATGTTACGCTAGATAAAGTTAGATTGGCTGCAAAGCAACATAATATTTCATTGTGGCAAGCGTGTATAATGCTAATCCAAGCTAATGCATTGACAGAAAGGCAGTGTTCAGGAATCAGTCGCTTTTTGGAGTTGATAGAATCTATTTTTAATGAAGTAGGTACACAGCCATTTTATAAGCAACTCGACGCGATTATTAAATTATCTGGTGTATTGCAAATGTATGAGCAAGAGCCTGGCATTAAAGGTCAATCCAGATTAGAAAATCTTGAAGAATTAGTATCCGCAGCTGAGCAGTTTTATCTTTCTAATGAAAACACAGTTATTGAAGACAGTGAAACGGGTAAAACATTGACTGTTTTAGAGTCTTTTTTAGCTTATACGTCGCTAGAAAGCCGAGAAGCAAATCGCGAACAAGATTTAGTTCAATTGATGACCCTGCATTCAGCCAAAGGTCTTGAATTTGATAATGTATTTATTGTTGGATTAGAAGAAGGGTTATTTCCTGCTCTACGCTCTTCCCAAGAACCTGAAAAAATAGAAGAAGAAAGGCGCCTTGCTTATGTTGGTATTACTCGAGCCCGTAAATTTTTGACCCTTTCATTAGCTGAGCTAAGGCGTTTATATGGACGTGAAGAACGTAATTTGCCTTCCCGCTTTTTGGCGGAATTGCCTGTTGATAAATTAAATGAAATTAGTTATCGAGGCGATATTACCTTATCAGGAAAAGAAAAATATTACGATTCAAATGAAGATAGACAACCTTATCGTGATCGCCAAAAATCTTATATTAAGAAAACTTGCCAAAGCGATGGTTACACACTAGGCCGTAAAGTGTTGCATAACCGTTTCGGCGAAGGCACGATTGTTAACCTTGATGGAGACGGCGATCATAAGCGAGTACAAATTGCTTTTGTTGATGAGGGCATTAAATGGTTGGTAGTGAAACTAGCTAATCTTACCTTACTGTAAACTTCATTTTAAGTAAGCTTCTATAATTATTTGATGAAACGGGGGATTGAGCGTTAAATTAATCCCCGATTTTAATCTACCTTATTGATCTGCTTGTTCTCTTACAGATTCCGAAAAAATCTGGTCAAATGGATGGTTAGTTCGATTACAAATCCAATTATCATTTATATATTCAAAATGATAACCTTGTATACGAGTGGCTAACCAGACCTGAAAAAGAGGCTCTTGGGTATTAACGATGATTTTACTGCCATTGGGAAAACTAACAGTAATGACATTACCATTTGCTTCATAGTCCAAATCGATATCATGCTTATCTGCATAATCATCCAAATACAATTCAATTTTATTAAATAGCTCATCAGTAAGTGCATGGAATTGTGCGGTATTCATAAAAGTATAATCGGTTAGGTAAATAATGGCGTGATATTAGCATAAATAGATATGCTCTGCCACACAACAAGGTGGCAAGAGTAAAATAGGTACAGATTTATTATTAAGGTGCTAGCGGTAATGAACAACCAATAACAAGTAACTTATATTGCCCACTACCTTGGTTTGTATTTACCCAGCGATTTGGCATTTCAATTGTATTGACTAATGTTCCATCGCCAAAGTTGTTTTCAATTGTTCTGAGTTTGCCTTTTGCTAATTCCATTTTATCGCAATTAGCATAGTAATCAATTTTAATGGAATGATAAGGCGTTTCAGTGCCATCATTATTTTTTTGAACTAATGCTGGACTGTAGTTAGTCACTTCACTAAATACACGAATTTTAGTATTAAAAGGGTGAAGTTTAATCGATTTTCTATCTAAAAAAGAATAACCAACAATATTATCTTCGTTCGATTTCGATATGGGAATAAATTGTTCACCAACTCTAGGATCTTTCAAGCTCTCAGCTGCTGTATTTTCATTTTTTTTAGCGTCATTATCGATTTTTTCTTCAGCTGCATGACTAAATGTGGCAAAAGAAAAGAGAATTAAAAATAAACTGATCTTTTTCATCTAAATATTATCTCCATCTTTTGAGGTAGTTTCTATAGGATTAATGTGCGTTTGAGGTTGTTGTTCCTGTTCCTGTTCCTGTTCCTGTTTTTCTTTTTTCTTTTGCATCTTTTCTTTATATGCTTTGATTTTTTGTTGAAGCTCAGCTTCTTGTTTTTCAATAATTGGTTTTAGATCTGGTCGAATAACAAATAGCTCTTTTTTCTCTATATCACCTTGGATAGAACAAAAAACACTACTTTGGTTATTGGCAATTTGTTCTAAGTAAAGTGCTTTATTAATGGTTCCGATCCTTGGTATAACGCCATCAATAGCATAAGGATCGTCTTGCCATGTTGCAGGATTCAATTTGTGATCATAAATTTGGGAATTTGCTATGTAAATATTGGTATTGTATGGCAACCAATTAATATTATTTAAAGCATTTTTAACCTCAATTTCATTATTATCAAAGATAAAACCCCAATATAAAAAATAACCATACAAGGAGGTTGGAATATAAATATTACGATAGCCAATAATCTTCAAACCATGATATTCAAGTGGTTTTTTTAGCATGACTTGGTTTTCATCAAGATTTTGAATAGCCTTAACAGGAATATAGGTGACCTGTTCAGGTGTAGTTGCTAAATCGACATATTGGTTGATTGATTCTTGGTGTTTAGCAAGTTGCTCAAAAAACTGATTATCACATTGAAGAAATGTATCGATTACTTTGTCTGTTTCACGTTGCTCGGTATTGGTCTGTGCAAAAGACATACAAGAAATAAATGAAGCACAAACAAGCACAGAAAGTTTTTTTAGAAGCATGGTGAGTTTCCTTGACCAATAAATTATACTTATTTTTTTGGGGAAAATTATTGTAAAGTAATGTAAATATGCGTGTCAATTAACATTACGTAAATCCTCAACAAAGATGATTAAATCGCCGTTTTTAAATGATATTTTAGCCAAATCACTAATAATTTTGTTTCTTAAACTCACACATCCACCCAATGATAGCGTTTGCTTTGTTAAGGGATACTGAAACCCTGTGATAGTTAAACCAGTCACTTTTGAAAGTGGCATTAGCGAAATAATACGATTTTTTACATTAGTCATCTTTTGATAACGTTTGGCAAAAAAGAAATAGCAATAATTATCATAAAATGTTATTTGAAATCGATGATAATATCTCATTGCAACAGAAATATTACCTAAAAAGTGATCGCTAGCATGACCGCAAGCGCCATAAATATCGAATGTGGTTACGCCTTTATCTGCTAAAAACAAGATTGCCTTTTCAAAATCCGTTTTATTTTGATCGGGAGTGTGGATAATTTCAGTTTGCTTTGGAATGGTAAGGTTATTATTGAAACTATCTAAATCACCAATAATAAAATTGGGTATAATCGGTGAGTTTATCAAATAGTTATGATAAGCGCCGTCCGTTGCTGCAATATAGGTATAACTATCTGAATTGTTGGGGTAAAACTTCGGTGGCTCACCATTGACAAATAGTAGGGCTGTATTACTTTGCATGATTACTCTCTCAGATGTCTTTATCCGTTAAGCCGTAACATCTTGCTTTCAGGGATGAAATGTAAAGGGTAAACGACGGTGGTGGTAGTCATTCACCCATTATTTAGTGTGTGAAGGATGTCAAAAAGCTAATGTATAAGCCATAATAATTGCATCTTCTCGTTTACCATCAGTTGTTGGGTAATAGCCTTTTCGAACTGTTATTTGGTTAAAACCCAATGATTGATATAGCCTCATTGCTGGCGAATTTGATTGCCTTACTTCAAGCCAAAGTGTTGTAATTGGGCTTGGCGATGTTATGGTTATTAATTTCTCTATCAAGTGGTTGAGTAGATCTCTAGCCAGCCCTTGTTTTCTAAAATTGGGATGGATAGCGATATTAAATAACTCAGCTTCATCGAATGCTTGGTGGCAGATACAAAATCCTACTAGCTGATTATCGACAGTTATTTTAAAATTTAAATACCCATTCCCGTGGTTTGAAAAGAATGTCTGTTTTGACCACGGTATCGCATGGCAGATCTGTTCTAATTTAAAGGCTTTAGTTAAATCATTTTTTGTTAGGGTGGAAATCGTTTTCATATTGACATAATTGTTGCCAAAGTTGGCGTTTTTGTGGTGATGCATTTGCAAGTAAGTCTAAACTTATGGTTTGAATTGTGAGTGAATGCTCCCAATGCTCATCAGGTTTAATATCAATAAACCAAACAACAGCTTTAATCTCACTAGCAGGTATAATAAGCTGTGAAGGCGTTAAGACCAGTACTTGCTCTTCGGTAAGGCGAATAGCATTTAAAATATCAAAATAGATTTTTTGCGTTGGTTTTTGTTCGGCCACAACGATTAAACGAATCTCGTCACTAATGTGTGTGGATACTTCACCTTTCAATACGGCTGGTCTGCGCAAAACATACTGCGTTATATTGCATTGCTTTAGGTACCAATCTTGTTGCGTCATTATCGACTTACGTTTTTTATTAGAGATTAAAGGTGGTTAATTGTATAATCAACGCATCAATTTATAAAGGTTTTTCATCGAGGAAATATGGCCATATCCACTTTTACTCCTGCAAGTCAGGTTCTTGAGCGCCACCAAGCATTTTTTAACGATAAAAATGTGGTGATAGCAGGTGATATCCAAGATAGTTATCCATCGGTTATGTCAGCAAATCAAGTTAAGATTCATTGCACACAATTTCATACGTATTTACGTTTAAAAAATAGCGCACGAGGCAATCATACCTATTTTTCATTGTTGCCAGAAGCGGATTTTTACGTTGGAATGAACACACTGATTTACTATTGGCCCAAAACGAAAAGTGAAGCGCAGTTTCAGCTATCGTATTTATTACATAATATGCCTAAAGGGAGTGATATTTTTATTATTGGTGAAAATCGCACAGGCGTAAAAAGTGTTGAATCTTTATTAGGCGATTTTGGAACAATTCAAAAAATAGATAGCGCAAGACGTTGTGGGTTATATCATTTTCAGGCAGAAAGCCGTTTAGCGTTTGATCTTAATGAGTGGTGGTTAAGTTATCATTTAACTATTGAAAATCAAGATATCGAAATTAAAAGTTTGCCAGGTGTATTTAGCCAAAAAGGGTTAGATGCAGGCAGTGAGTTATTATTAAATGCATTAATAGATCATGCTGATATTATAAAAGGCAATGTATTGGATGTGGGCTGTGGCTCGGGTATATTATCTACAGTGCTTGGTAAATTATGCCCTGATATAGAACTGACGTTATCCGATGTTAGTAGCGCAGCAATTGAGTCAAGCAAAATGACGTTAGCTAGTAATAGTGTAAATGGGGGCGTTGTAGCCAGTGATGTTTTTTCGCATTTAAATGGTAAATATCATCTTATTGTTTCGAATCCCCCTTTTCATGATGGTAAACAAACCAGTTACACTGCGGTTAACTCCTTAATTAAGGAATCTAAAAAACATTTAAAATTAAATGGTTATTTGTGCATTGTGGCAAATTCATTTTTACCGTATCAAGCCATTTTAGATGAAACATTCAAATGTGTTGAAGTGATAGCCCAAACGACTAAATTTAAAGTTTATTTAGCAAGCCATTAATAAGTGAGGTTCGTTTATTTTTTAAAGAAAAGGATACGTTGCAATACATATCACAAGTTTTATCAAGTTTTACAAATAAAGGGGCGATTTTATCGCCCCTTTATTTTAAAATGTAAATAGCTAGATTTAAGCTGATTTCACTATTATTGATATCATATCTAGATTAAGAAAGGGCTTCTGTTAATGCTTGAATTTCATTATCAGTAAAATCACAGCGCGTAAAGTCTTGATCAAGAAGAATAGGAATAGTGTTGCTTTCACCGACTACGGCCAACGCATTACATTTATTTTTAATCATATCACCTATAATGATTGGTCCACCGCCGTCTACGTGTTTATTAAAATGAGCTATACATTTAACATTTTTTCCTTGCGCATTGTTTGCACGATATAAAGCAGTTATCGTTTTACCATAAGATGTTAATTTAATCGGTACAATAACAGGGGTTAATTTTTGTCCGTTAATTTCATCGATAACTTTTATCATTTTATGTGTTCTTAAAAAAAGGACTAAACTCATCCACGTAACCACCAATAACAAAAGAGTAAGAACAGTCGTAGTCCAAAATAGATTCCGCATATTACTAATAGCTAAATCGATTGTTACTAGTGATGGATCATCGGCAGAAGCTACAGCTACTACTTTATAATTTTCTTTTGCTCCACCAAGGAAAACGTAATCACGCGTAATAACTTGTCCTTTATCTGTGGTAATTTTCACTGAACAATTATCAATCATACGCTTTGCACGGCATTTTCCTTCTACATCATAATCAACCACAACGGGATTACGTGATATTTTATAATCAGTAATTAATCCAGGATAATTTTTCAGGGCTATAAACATTGCTAACCCAAAGAAAAATATTGCCGCAAATATTCTTCTTATTTGATGTAATGAGCCCTCTTGCTTTAGCTTCACAACTTTTAAAGGGCGAGTTGGAAATACTTCTACTAATTTATTCATCAATCCCATTTTATAAATATACTCCTTATTAAAAATAAATATTTCATGTCTA
>NZ_LZGX01000101.1:0-25727 GCF_001690825.1 Gilliamella sp. Fer1-1 | reverse complement strand
TATGATTTGATATAAATAATTATGCGATAGGTAACCTGCTATAAACAGGCTATAAAAATTCGGTGAATGGCTCCTCCAACAGGACTTGAACCTGTGACATACGGATTAACAGTCCGCCGTTCTACCGACTGAACTATGGAGGAACACTTAACGGGTGAAATATTAACGATCTATGGCGATTATGTCAATATCTAAAACACTAAACACAACCGACTGCTCAGCTTGTAAACAAATAAAGTGATTGCTGTGCTAAAATAGTAAGAAAATAACATATCGGGTAGAATAAAATTTATGAAAAAAAATATTTGTGTTTTTTGTGGTGCTAATGATGGAAGCCACTTTGAATATCGTACACAAGCAGAACTGTTAGGTAAAACTTTAGCTGAACAAAATCGACGTCTAATTTATGGCGGTGGCAATAAAGGCTTAATGGGGGCGATTGCCAATGCAGTATTAGAGCATGGCGGCGAGGTCATCGGTATTATTCCGAAACGTTTAGTCGAAGCTGAAACTGCTCATCATGGTATTACACGTTTGGAAATAGTTGATAATATGCATCAACGCAAGGCAAGACTTGCAGAGCTTGCTGATAGCTTTATTGCCATGCCAGGCGGAACAGGCACACTAGAAGAAATTTTTGAGGTGTGGACAGCAATGCAAATCGGTTATCATGAAAAACCCGTTGCATTGTTTGATGTAATGGGATTCTGGCAACCCATGCTTAATTTTTTACAGCATGCTGTGGATGAAGGCTTTATTCGAGATAGTTTTTATCAAACATTAATTGTTTCGGAAAATTCGCAATCTTTACTACAAAAAATAGATAACTTTATTGCCAAAGATTTACAACGTTGGGTTAAAAAATAATTTATTCACAATAAAAAACGCCATCAGATGATGGCGCTTTTATTTATATAATTAGATATTAGGCCGTAGCTGTCGTTTCAGTTTGCTCTGGTTGTTTAATAAATGCATATGCCACGCCAGCAATCACAGCACCAACAACAATAGATAACAAATAACCACCAACTGGCTTAACCACACCTGGAATAGCTAAAGCAAATAATCCACCATGAGGTGTCATTAATGTTGAACCAAAGGCTAATGCCATACCACCTGTAATTGCTCCCCCAATGATACAACATGGGATAACACGTAATGGATCGCGCGCAGCAAATGGAATTGCGCCTTCTGATATAAAGCATAAACCTAATACCAAAGACGCCTTACCACTTTCTTGTTCAGCTTTAGCAAACTTCTTGCTAGCAATTAGAGTTGCTATCCCCATCGCTAAAGGAGGAACCATACCGCCTGCCATAACGGCTGCCATTGGCGCATAAACTTGAGAGGAAATTAGACCAGTACCAAATGCATAAGCAACTTTATTAATTGGTCCACCCATATCAGTACACATCATACCACCTAAAACTGCCCCTAAAATAACTGCATTTGCTGTACCCATTGAATTTAACCATTCCGTTACAATTTTCATTATCCATGAGATTGGTGTACCCACAATATACAGCATCACAAGACCAGTAATTAATGTTGCAAATAGAGGCACAATTAAGATTGGTTTTAATGCTTCTAAAGTGTTCGGTAATGGTAAATACTTTGTAATTGAGTGTGCAAGATAACCAGCAAAGTAACCAATAATGATACCACCTAAAAATCCTGCACCGGTCGAGACTGCTAGTAATCCACCGACAAGCCCTGGAGCAAGCCCGGGTCTATCAGCAATGGAATAAGCAATATACCCCGAAAGCAGTGGCACCATAAGTGAGAAAGCAAGCCCTCCAATTTGTGCTAAGTGTGGTTCACCAATTAACTTTTGCACGCCATCGACCATTTCAAATGAACCAAAGGCAAATGAAAGTGCAATAATTAGACCACCTGCAACTACCATTGGTAACATATAAGATACGCCAGTTAATAGATGTTGATAAACGCCTTTTTTCTCATTGCTTGATTTAGCTGTTGAAGCGCTTGTTGTCGGTTGATAAACTGTTGCTTCTTCAAATGCTTTATCAAATTCTTGGGCGGTCTTTTTAAGTGCTGGACCAGTTTTAGTACGATATAGTTTTTTGCCAGTAAACTTACTTAAATCAACATCAATATCACAAGCAGCAATTACCACATCAGCAGAAGCAACCTCTTCTGGTGTTAATTCATTGCCGACACCAACCGAACCACGAGTTTCGACTTTACACCACCAACCGCGTTTTTTTGCTTCTTCTTCAATAGCTTCAGCTGCCATAAAAGTATGTGCAACCCCTGTTGGGCAAGCGGTAACAGCCACAATACGTTTTACGCCTGTATTATTATTTGCTGTAGGAGCAGCTTCTGTTGGTTGTTGATAAACCGTTGCTTTACTTGGTGCGTCGGTTAAAATTTGTTTTGGATCAGCAAAAATTTGATTTAAATCATTAACAACATAAACTTTTTTGCCAACAACAGATATATCACTGATAGCTCCAGATCCAACTCCAATCACCACATCAGCAGATGTTGCACTATCAACCACATTTAAATTTAATACATGCGCAGCTAAAGCCAATTCAGCTTTAGCTAAACGTCCATTAACTGGCCCTGTATTATTACCTTCTATAATATATATATTCATGAATACTCCTATTCAGAAATTATTTCAATTTTTTCTATCATATTGGTTACAGCTTGACGATCAGATATACCAACCCCTGCTTGTTCAACTGATAAAGCGGCAACGCTTGATGCAAATACTAAAGTATCTTTGATTGATAGGCTAGTCATCAAGCCATACATTATTCCAGCAACCATTGAATCCCCTGCACCAACAGTGCTAACAACTTGGCATTTAGGTGGCTTTGCTAACCATGCTTCATTTTGAGTTACCCATAAAGCGCCTTTGCTTCCTAGTGAGATAACCACATTTTCAATGCCGTCATTAACTAGCTCCATCGCTGCTTCTTTGACATCTTCTAATGTGGGTAATTTACGCCCTACCCACATTTCTAACTCTTTGTCGTTTGGTTTTATTAACCATGGTTTGGCTTTTAATCCCGCGACTAATGCATCTCGGCTACTATCGAATACAATTTTGGGGCAAATTGCCTTAACCTGCTCCATCCAATTTGTAAATTTATCAAGTGGGACACCTGTTGGTAAGCTACCACTGATAGCAACCAAATCAATATCTTTTAGCCATTCAAGAGAGTTGTTGACAAAACTTTGCCAATCTTGTTCAGTAATAGTAAAGCCTGAAAAGTTTAAATCTGTCACTTCACTATTTTCTTCAGTCAATTTAACATTGATACGTGTACGACCTTCAACAGTTTGAAATTGGTCTACCACACTTAATGATTGAAATAATAAATTAAAGCCATCGCGGTTATCTTTACCTAAAAAACCACCAACTGTTAATTTTACATCTAGATCGGATAACACTTTCGCAACATTAATGCCTTTACCCGCAGCAAGTAATGCATTTGTTTGCACTAAGTTCACATCGCCAAGTTCAACTTTTGGGCAAAACCCTAAAAGATCATAAGCGGGGTTTAATGTTATGGTTGCAACACGACAAATCATTAATTTATCTCCTCACCCAAACCGCTTTCAATTGCTTTTCCAATGGCATCAAGTGCTTGCTCTGCATCATCTCCCACAGCGGTAAATTGTAATCGGCTCCCTTTTTTGGCACCAAGTGCAACAATTTTCATTAAGCTGGTTGCACTCACTGGCTCACCTTTACCATCTAAATTAGCAACAGTCACTTTACTGCTAAATTCTTTGACTAATTTGACTAGCACAGAAGACGGACGAGTATGTAAACCATTTTCGTTTGGAACAACAAATTCACGGCTTAACCCTTCGCTTGACGGAGTAGAAACAGGTATCGGATCTTTTTCAGCATCTACAGCTTGAGATGCAGATGATGCTTTAGTTGGGTCAAGTAACTGCATTAACTGCTCTGCATTTGCCGTTAACAATTGCTCTAATTGTTGATTAAATGCTAAGGTCGCAATTTGGTTGATTGTCGCTGAAACAGAATCATCAATAGCTGACATTGTAATAAGCAATTTAACTGGCTGACCATCTTCGTTTAGATCACTGATCGTACGGCTTATTACAATGCCGTTTTTTAGATTACCTTCGGCACTGTCACTGAGCCAAACGCCATGACCTAAATAGTTTGGTTTATTATCTAAGGCATGAGTAATAAAACGCGTATTTACAGCTTGTTGTTGTTTTAATCGTGATGCGTTTAACGCTTGTAAAGTAGCTAAACTATCTACAGGTATATCTAATAATAGTGATGATGAATTAATGGCAAAATGGCTATCTTCTACGCTTGTTTTACCAGTTAAAATAGCTATTGCTTCATCTGTTGTTTTAATATTTTTAATTCGCTCTTCAACACCATCTGCACCAAGTACATGAGTTAATTGACGAAGTAGCTCTAAGTGCTCATCAGAACTTGCAGCAATACCAATTGCAAGATAGGCTTTTTCACCATCATCACCCCATTCAACACCATTTGGAAAACAAAATACTTGCACGCCTGTTTTTTTTACCAAATGACGAGTTTTTGTTGTGCCATGCGGGATCGCAAGGCCAATACCTAGGTACGTTGCGGCTTGTGTTTCACGCTCAAGCATTCCATCAACATAACCTTCTTCAACAAATCCTGCATTAGTTAAGGCTGCAGCAACTTTTTTTATCGCTTCAGTTTTATTGGTTGCTTGTTCATTTAAATGGATGTTTTCTTTAACTAAATGAAACATATAATAAATCCCTCTGGGTTAAAATGTTGGGTCAACTAAAATGACTCAGCAAATATGAATCCTGTAATTAATAATTTTATTGAATCGTTTCAGCAATAATGAATATAAAAAAGCAAATTATCAAATAAATTATTTCTATTAATAAATAATATGTGATCTAGATCTTATTTTTGGCTAAAAATTCAAAGCTTATTATATAATAAATAGTTATTTTTATTTATCGTTAATGCAAATTCTACTTAAACTTCCTCGATAAATTAAACGCCGAGGAATAACAGTTGTTCCCGATTCGTAGCTTTTTTTATGTAAGCTATCTAGTAATAATTTTATCGTCACTTCCGACACTTCTTTATGGTCTTGTGAAAGAGAAATAACTTTACATGGTAAAAAATCAAGCAATTCATTATCACCAAAAGTTGCAATAGTTAGGTTATCAGGTAAGTGGCCGAATTTTTTTAAAATTGAATCTATAGCACCTTGTAATAATGAAAAAGAAGTTGTGAAAATACCATCTGGAATATCATGGGTTTCAAGCCAATAGCTAAAAGCCACTTCAGCGTCATGACGACTATAATTATGCGCACACAAAAAATCAACCTGATTAAAACGAGCTGAAGCAACCTCTTTAAAACCTTCCATACGAAGCTGACTCACCGATAAATTAGGTAAGGCGCCGATATAAGCAACAGCTCCTGTAACAAATCGACTAAATGTACTAGCTAACGTTTTAGCATCTTGTTTATCAGCACCTACAATATTTCTAAATGTAGCAGTTGATAATGTTCTATCTAATGCAAATAGGGGGATTACAGAGTTTTGCCAATCATCATAAAAGGCATAATCTTGCTCAGAAACAAAAGAGGAAGAAATAACCAAAGCATCAACTCGGCGTTGTTGAAGGTGCTTAACGCATTCTTTTTCGATTAGTGGATTATCTTCAGAGCATGACAATAATAATTGATATCCTTCCTTTCTTACCAGTTGCTCTAAATAATTAGCGATGCGGGTATAACTGTTGTTTTCTAAGTCAGGAATAATAATACCAATAGTTCGTGTTTTACCTGCTCTAAGGCCTGCTGCAACAGCATTAGGTTGGTAATTATACTCTTTTACCACCGACATAACTTTTTCAATTGTTTTGTCACTAACCCGATATGTTTTGGCTTTACCATTCACCACATAACTAGCTGTAGTTCGTGAAACGCCAGCTAAAAATGCTATTTCTTCTAATTTCATAACTTTATCTCAGCATAAGTATAGTAGCCAATAAAATATGAATCACAATAAACTGCTAACCCTAATGAGTGCTATAGTTTGCTTGAAAATTATTAAATTAAACACTGTTTTCTTACCCAAAAAGAAAAATTTAACCAATATCTATATTCTGCTTATAGCTATTAGCTTAATAATTAGTAATAAACAGCAATATTCTGGTTTTTGATATTTTCTATGTTAACGGGAGTATCAAATATATCTTCTAAAATTTTTGAACTCATGATCTGTTTGGGATCTCCTTGATAAATTAATTTGCCGTTTTTCATCGCTAAAATATAGTCTGAATACACCGACGCAAAGTTAATATCATGAATAACAATCACAATAGTTTTACCTAGCTCATCCGCTGCTCGGCGTAATTGCTTCATCATAGCTACAGCATGTTTCATATCAAGATTATTAAGAGGTTCATCAAGTAATACATATTCAGTATCTTGGCACAGCACCATGGCAACATAAGCTCGTTGCCGTTGCCCACCAGATAATTCATCTAAAAAGCGATCTTTATATTCAGTAAGATTTAAAAAATCAAGTGCCCGATGTATATGATTATAATCATCGGCATTTAATCGCCCTTTGTTATAGGGATAACGCCCAAATCCAACTAATTCAAAAACAGTTAATCTACTGGTGAAGCGGTTTTCTTGCCTTAATACTGATAAATAGGTAGCTAGTTTATCGCTGGGTGTGTTAACAACATCCATATTTTGAATTTTAACTTGCCCTTCATCGGCTAATAAAAGTCGACTTATAATTGATAGTAACGTTGACTTACCTGCCCCATTTGGACCAATGATAGCAGTAATGCCACCTTGTGTAATTGTCGCATTAACATTTTGCAATACAGGTATTGTTTGATAATTTTTACAAACATTCTCAATTTTTATCACTTTTGAACCTTTTTCAATAATAAGAAGATAAACAAAGAACCACCAATAAATTCAATGACAATAGATAATGCTCCAACCATATTTAACACTCGCTCTAAAAACATTTGTCCACCAACTAGAAAAACAACGCCTAATAAAAAAGCGGTAGGAAGTAAAAAACGATGCTGGCTAGAGCCACTAACGCTATAAGCTAAATTAGCAATTAAAAGACCTAAGAAAGTAAATGGACCAACTAAAGCCGTTGATATCGATACCAAAATCGAGACAAGCAATAAAACAACCGTGATACTTTTATGGTAATTAATCCCAAGATTTATTGCATTATCGCGTCCCAGCGCAAGCACATCAAATTTAAATCGCATTCGCCATAAAACGACACCAATAATTGTGGCAACCACTAATGAAAAGATGACCAACACTGGCTCTGCACGTGTAAATGTCGCAAAAATACGACTTTGTAACACAGCAAATTCAGTTGGTGTCATTAGTCGCTGTAATAGATTAGAAAAACTACGGAATAATGTGCCTAAAATGATACCAATTAATAATACTAAATGTAAATTTTGCTTGAGTTTAGTAAACAAACCTCGATACAAAAATAGAGAAAATAAGATTAATAAAAGTGATTCAAATACAAATTTTCCAATAATACCAATATAGGGAATAGCTTGTGAATCAATAAAAAAGATGACAATGGTTTGAATTAATACAAAAAGCGATTCAAATCCCATAATAGATGGGGTTAATATTCGATTGTTGGTGACGGTTTGAAAAAGTAATGTTGATGTTGCTGCCGAAAAAGCAACTACTATCATAGTGAGCACAATCCATGAACGATGCTTCAAAATATAGTTAATATTACCTTTAAGACCAAAGGTCATAAAACAAGTTACGCAAATTAGTGCAATAATAAACAAAAGAAAAACTCTTTTTTGGCACAACTTATGACGTTTTTGGCTAACTAACATGGCGTTTTCGACTCAATAATATTAAAAAAATAATAGCGCCAATTACGCCAAGAATCACACTAACAGGGATCTCAAATGGATAGCGAATAACACGCCCAATAATATCACACACTAAAACTAAACCACTACCAAACAAGCAGATCCACGGAATAGTTTTACGAACATTGTCACCCAATAATAAACTAACAATATTTGGCACAATCAATCCTAAAAATGGTAAAACACCCACTACGACAACGACAATACCACCAATTAATGCAATAACAATAAGCCCAATTAACATAACACGACGATAATTAAGCCCTACATTGATCGAAAAATCACGCCCCAATCCTGCTACCGTAAATTGATCTGCGCTCCAACATGCGAGTAACGTCAATCCACCAACTAGCCACAATAGTTCATAACGACCTTGCAAAATTCCTGAAAAATCACCCGATTCCCAACCACCAAGTGATTGTAATAAATCAAAATAAATGGCAAAAAACGTAGTAATTGCACTAATAACCGCCCCTAACATGATACCAATCAGGGGAACCATTAAAGCTGATTTAAAAATTATTTTTCGAGAAATTGCCATGAAAATCATTGTACCAATCATAGCAAACAAACTAGCAACGACCATTTTAGCCATAACACTTGCGCCAGGCGCTAAAACCATCATAACTAATAAACCAAGGCTAGCTGATTGCGTTGTACCAACCAACGACGGTTCAACAAATCGATTTTGTGTTAACAGTTGCATAATTAAACCTGCAACACTCATCGCGCTTCCCGCTAATAATAAAGCGACAGTTCTTGGCACACGGCTGACAAAAAAAATCTCGCGCATATGGCTATCAGACCACAGCTCAAACAGTGTCACATGCCCTGCGCCAATAAATAAGCTTATTGCAGTCATTATGAATAAAATGAAAATGCCTGCAATAAAATAAAACGATTTAATCATATCTCACATCAATTCGTTGATGTTTTTTGTAAAGCTTCGCTAATTTGATCCATTAAACGACTATAAGTCTGAATACCGCCTGCAATATACATTGAAGTTGAATCTAAATAGATAATTTGTTTATTTTGCCATGCAGCTGTTTTTTGAATTAAGTCGTTGTTTAGTACTTGCTGTGCTGATTGTGCTTCTTTATTACCGATTGCATTATCTCTATCTAACACAAACAACCATTGTGGGTTAACACTTAGGATAAATTCTGAGGTCACGGCATTACCATGACGACCAGCTTCTTGGAACGTAGTTGCTGGTTGAAAACCAAGTATATCGAACACAAAACCAAAACGAGATTTTGGACCATAAGCCGACATTTTACCACCATTAACCATAATCACTAATGCACTGCCTGCCGCGCTTGTCTTTGGTTTTAGCTGTTCAATTTTTTGATTAAAATCATTAATAAGTTTTTTAGCTTCGTTTTGTTTATTAAAAATAGTGCCTAATTGCTCTGTTCTTTGGGTTAAACTACCTAAAAAGTCTTTCGGATCAATATCTAAAGAAAGTGTTGGAGCAATATCATTCAATTTTTTATAAGCATCAGTTGCACGACCACCAGCAATAATAACATCAGGTTGAATTGAGCTTAATACCTCATAATTTGGTTCAAATAAGGTTCCAACATTAGTATAGGCTTTATCGCTATATTTAGATAAGAAATCTGGTAAATGTACATCAGATTGAGGAACAGCCGAGACAGGAATATTCAAAGCATCAATAATATCAAGTGTTGCAATATTAAAAACAACAACTTTTTTCGGATTTTCAGGAATATCTGTTTTACCTTGCACATGTTCAACAGTAATCGTATTTGCTGGTGTTTGCGGTTCTTTTTTATTGTCACACCCAACTAAAACAAGTAATGCGGTAAGTAAAACTAAAAATTTCACTTTAATATATGAATACATTATAACTCCTAATTATCAGCCTAAATAAAAAACTATAAAACGATGATTATAATAATTATCATTTACATCATGATTGTAACCAAAAAATAGGTAGGGTTCAATGAACTTTATATATTTAACAAAGCAATATATTATTAGAGACAGATGAAATAAATACGAAAGGGTAAATAGACTAAACAGCTATCGATTTATTCGATAGCATAATTCATGTTAATAGTTAGAAAACTTTATTGGGATCACGCGATAAATCTTTAAGTTTTCGAGTTAATGTATTTCGCCCCCAGCCTAAGAGATAAGCGGCATCTTGTTTATGACCACGGGTAAAATTGAGTGCACTTTTTAATAAGATGTATTCAACATCATTTATTGCCTCCGTCAAAATGCCATTTTTACCCTCTATCAAAGCTTGCTTTGCCCACTGTGCTAATAATACTTTCCAATCTGCTTCTTGCTGAGAAGAGTCATTTTCGGACAAAGCCATTGTTTCATTTGTAATGATAGTTTTGGTAGCAGATAATGGCAATAACTCTGGTGGTAAATCTTGAACTAAAACCTCTTGATTTGAAGACATTACCGTCACCCAACGACAAGCATTTTCAAGCTGACGCACATTGCCTGGCCAATTAAACCTACATAAAACAGCTAATGCCTCAGGGCTAAATACTTTACTTTCTACACCTAATTCTTTAGCTGTTGTATGTAAAAAATGATCAGCAAGCTTTGGAATATCTTGCGCTCTATCACGCAATGGCGGGAGCAAAATACGAATCACATTTAAACGGTGGAATAAGTCATCTCTAAATTTACCTTCTCTTACTCTTGCTTCTAAATTTTGATGGGTTGCAGCAATAATTCGAACGTCCACTTTTACAGGTGAATAACCACCAATACGATAAAACTGCCCATCTGCAAGCACCCTTAATAGTCTAGTTTGAACATCAAGTGGCATATCGCCAATTTCATCTAAAAATAAAGTACCGCCATTAGCTTGCTCAAAACGCCCATGTCTAATTTGAGTTGCCCCTGTAAATGCCCCTTTTTCATGACCAAAAAGCTCAGCTTCAATCAAATCTTTAGGGATTGCTGCCATATTTAACGCAATAAAAGGTGATTGAGAACGGGGGCTATGAGTATGTAATGCCTTAGCAACCAACTCTTTACCTGTTCCTGATTCACCATTAATTAACACACTAATAGATGATTTAGATAATCGCCCAATAATGCGAAACACTTCTTGCATGGAAGGGGCTTCGCCAACAATACCTGCTGATGCTTTCGCAGGCGTATTATTACTAGTTTTGTTGCTCTGAGTTTGTAAAATAGCCCGCTCAACAAGTTGAATCGCTTCGTCCACATCAAAAGGTTTTGGAATATAATCATAAGCACCTTTTTGATAAGCATTAACTGCAGCATCAAGATCAGAATGTGCTGTCATAATAATAACAGGTAAATTTGGCATTTGCTCTTTTACATGATGGAGCAATGTTAAACCATCAAGCCCCGGCATTTTAATGTCGGAGATTAATACAGCAGGTTTTTGCTCATGTGTATCTAATGCCTCAATAACTTCTTGGCCACTGGCAAAGCTAACACAGTTAAAATGTGCATTCGTTAATGCTTTTTCTAATACCCAGCGAATAGAACTATCATCGTCGACAATCCAAACATTCATTTTAATTTACCTCACTGCCTAATTGGCAAATAGATAGAAAATTCTGTATGCCCCGGCCAACTATTAAATTCAATTTTACCATGATGTTGATCAACAATATTATGCGCAATAGAAAGACCAATGCCTGTCCCACCTTCATAGCCGCTCACCATAGGATAAAATAAGGTATCTTGGATATGAATAGGAACTCCTGGTCCGTTATCTTCAATATCAATACGAGCACAAAGCCGATAGCGCTGGCCATGTAAGGTAACCTGAAAAGCTGTTCGTGTCCTAATGATAATTTTGCCAACTTTAGAACCAATAGCTTGTAAAGCATTACGAACAATATTCAAAATCACCTGCTCGATCTGTTCCGAATCATGAATTAAATCAGGTAAGCTTGGATCATAATCACGCAGAATTTCAATATTGATCGGTTTTTCCAAACAGAGTAAAGCATAAATACGTTCTATTGCTTGATGGATATTTTGTTCTTTTTGTTGCAACCGTTGTTGTGGGCCTAATAATCTGTCTACAAGCTTTTTTAATCTATCAGCTTGTTCAATAATAACTTTTGTATAATCTTGCAATTCATTTTTGGGTAGCTCTCGTGATAATAATTGAGCAGCACCTCGAAGTCCGCCTAGTGGATTTTTGATTTCATGAGCAAGGCCACGAACTAATTCACGAGCAGCACTCTGTTGGGCTTGTTGCAATTGTTCTTGGCTAAGGCGTTTGTGGTTATTTAACGGAGCCATTTCAATTAAAATTCGAGTGCCACCTAATAGTTGAGCTGTCAATGATAAAATATGTAATTCATTATTAATCACTAAATTGACTTCGTTGTCTGTAAAACCTTGATTTTGAGCTAATGCACTTAGCATTAAATCAATATCTAAAGAGAAATAACCAATTAAATCGGTCAGGTGGCTTCCTAATATTTTTTTAGAACTTTGAGCTAATAATTGCTGTGCAGCCGTATTGGCATAGAGAATATTGAGTTTTGTATCGAGTAATAAAATACTTGTAATCATCGAATCAAGAACAAGATTAGCGTCAGGTTCACTATCAAATATCATCGTTGGGTTCCCGTCCTGATTAGAAGCCACCGTAAGTACGATGGCTTAACGTTTAAAATACCTTATAAACTATAATACATTTCAAACTCAACTGGATGAGGAGTCATACGTACACGATCAACATCTTGACGTTTTAAATCAATGTATGCATCAATAGTATCATTAGTAAATACATTCCCTCGTGTTAAAAATTCACGATCCGCATCTAATGCATTAAGTGCTTCTTCAAGCGAACCTGCTACTTGAGGAATTAATTTAGATTCTTCTGGCGGTAAATCGTATAAATTTTTGTCCATTGCATCACCAGGATGAATTTTATTGATAATGCCATCTAAACCAGCCATTAACTGCGCAGCAAAAGATAAGTATGGATTACCTGCTGGATCTGGGAAGCGAACTTCAATACGACGCGCTTTAGGACTGGTAACAACAGGAATACGAATTGATGCGGAACGGTTACGTGCAGAATAAGCAAGCATAACTGGCGCTTCATAGCCAGGAACTAGGCGTTTATAAGAATTGGTTGCGGGATTTGTAAATGCATTAATCGCTTTAGCATGTTTGATAATACCGCCAATATAAAATAATGCCATTTCCGAAAGACCTGCATACTTATCCCCAGCAAATAAATTGACTCCATCTTTTGCTAACGATTGATGACAGTGCATACCAGATCCATTATCACCAAACATCGGTTTTGGCATAAATGTCGCGGTTTTACCATAAGCGTGTGCCACATTTTGTACTACATATTTATAGATTTGTACTTCATCAGCTTTTTTAGTTAACGTGTTAAAACGACAAGCAATTTCGTTTTGACCTGCTGTTGCAACTTCATGATGGTGAGCTTCAACCACTAAGCCAAGTTGCTCCATAATTAAGCACATCTCAGAGCGGATATCTTGTGATGAATCAACCGGTGGAAGTGGAAAATAACCGCCTTTAACACCTGGACGATGCCCTTTATTACCTTCATCATATTTAGTACCTGAGTTCCACGCCGCTTCAATATCATCAATATGCACAAAACTTCCTGACATTGGCGAGCCAAAACGAATATCATCAAATAAGAAAAATTCTGGTTCAGGCCCAAAAATAACAGTATCGGCAATACCTGATGATTTTAGATAATCTTCCGCACGTTTAGCGATTGAACGTGGATCGCGATCATAGCCTTGTAGCGTCGCTGGTTCTAAAACATCACAACGGAGATTTAATGTCACATCTTCGAAAAAAGGATCGATAACGGCTGTTGAAGCATCAGGCATTAATACCATGTCTGATTCATTAATCCCTTTCCAACCAGCAATTGATGAGCCATCAAACATTTTACCATCTTCAAAGAAATCAGCGTCAATTTGGCTAACAGGAATAGTAACGTGTTGTTCTTTACCTTTAGTATCGGTAAAACGTAAATCAACAAATTTAACATCATTTTGTTTAATTAGTGATAAAACTTTTTGTGTAGACATGTATCTTCTCCATTGAGGACAAATAATAATTATTCAGTTTTTAAGGTATTCTTACCAAGTTGCTATAGTGAATGCAAATTTAATGCCAATTTTTTAACTCTATTTTTAGTGGCTTTATAAGTAGCTATAGTAACATAAATATTACAGTTGCATCAAAACAATGCAATTAGCACCAAAATAATGCACAAAAATGGTCGTATAAAAAATTAAAATCAATTTTTATATCCTATATATCTTCTCGCAGTGCTTCAACGCTCAAATAAAAAGTTATTTTATTCCAGTCATACTTAATCGTTTCTTCTGAACTAAATACCACGTTATACAGCATATGATCTTTAGGATTTACAAAAGATGTAGAAGGATAAACATCCGTGCCCAAATAACAGCAAATTAATTTAAGTTCATCTATTCCCATGGTGTTAGCTAAATACTGATGTGCTTGTTTTGCATATTTACCCTCAATTTTATAAATAACTTCAAGAGGTTTTCCTTGCCCTTCATCATTTTGTATACAATCATTATATTTGAAGAAATCAGGCGCATCTGCATCAAATTCACGCAAAAAATCACGACAAGTCAAATCAGGATCATAGTAATAGTGTGGGAAATATTCTGAATGTTTGATTTTTACGTTACGAAGTTTTGTTCTCTTTAACTCAGAAATTTGTTTATTAAATTGAGTTAATGCATGTGGATTATTAGGAAATAAAATGGCAAATAAGTCTGACTTTTGCTTTGCTGAAACATAATGACTATTTGAAACAATATCAACAAACATTAAATTCCACAATTTTTCTTGCTGATTCATATATTGTACTGCATTTACCTCACTAATCATCAAATCATGATAAAATCGATTAAAATCACGATAAGAATCATAATAAAGATCAATTGCCTTAAATACATCTTGCTTAGTGCCATATCCATTTATTATTAACCAAGCAAGAGTATTCTGTATGTAAAATCTTTTTGTAAAACTAAGATCTATTTTCATCAATTTAGCATATTCAGCATAAGCTTGATGATAATTACCATTTTCTAAATAATAATTAGCTAATAAAGATTCTGCTTCAATAGTTTGAGTATCAAATTTATTAGATTCATAATAATCATCAGCAAATACCTGAGGAATAATGGAAAATAAGACACACGCCAAAAAGATAAGTCATTTCAATTTCATTAGTCAATTCCTTAAAATTAAATAAATATAATTTATAAAATAGCAAGATTTTCTTATTGGTGCTGTATTTCAGTGCATAATATCGTTATAATCTCACCTTATATTGAAATGACTAGGTAATCATACAAATATGGACTTTATAACACTCGAAATACTACCTTTTGTAAAAAATCATCTTTTACTTTCTTTAGGTTGGATTGTTCTGTTTATTGCAATTATTGTGCTAACCATTAAAAGTAAACTATCTAAGGTTAAAATTATTAATAATGCTCAAGCAATCCATATGATTAATAAGCAAAATGCTGTTATCATTGATATTCGCTCTGCCGATAACTTTAAAAAAGGGCATATCACTGAATCTCACAATATTTTACCTATCGATATTAAAAATGCGAGTGCAAAAATAATTGAAAAATTTAAAGAAAGCATTGTTATTTTGGTTGATGAAAATGGTTTATCATCAACAGGTATAGGTGAAATACTTGTCAAACAAGGTTTCTTAAATGTCTTTACATTAAAAGACGGTATTGCTGGATGGAATGGCGAAAATTTACCACTCGTTAGAAAATAATATAATTTAAAAATAAGGTTTTATCATGACAGAACAAAACAATACGCAACAACCCGAAACACAGTTTGCAATTCAACGTATTTATACTAAAGATGTTTCATTTGAAACCAATAATGTTCCTGAAATTTTTACAAAACAGTGGCAACCAGACTTAAATATAGAATTAAATTCATCGTCACAAGTTTTAAGTGAAAATGTGTACGAAATTGCGTTACGCGTTACTGTGACGGTAAAGCAACAAGACGAAGTGGTGTATATTTGTGAAGTGACTCAAGCTGGTATTTTTTCACTTATTGGATTCGACGAAGGTCAAATTCAACATTGTGTTGGTGCTTATTGCCCAAATATTTTGTTCCCTTATGCTCGAGAAGTTGTGTCAAGCTTAGTTAATAAAGGCACGTTTCCTCAAGTAAATTTAGAGCCAGTAAATTTTGAGGCATTATTCATTAATTATCTTCAACAACAAGCTGAACCAACTGAAACATTGCAATAATTATTGTGTTTCAGACAATTAACAATAAGTTTATTGAGTTATTATGAAAAAAACTGCTGCAATAACAGTAATTGGCTCAGGCTCTTATGGAACCTCTTTAGCTATTTTACTGGCACGAAATGGGCATTCAACTTTATTATGGGGTCATAACCCAGATAAAATGACCATTTTGCAGCATGAAAGACAAAATAGACAATTTTTACCAGATATCCCATTTCCTGATCTGTTACAAATCGAAAGTGATTTAAAAATAGCGGTTTCAGCCGCTCCAATTTTACTTATTGTGGTACCTAGCCACGCTTTTGCAAGTATTCTGACTCAAATTAAACCATTTTTACGCCAAGATACTAAAATTGTCTGGGCAACAAAAGGGTTGGAAGTAGATACAGGCCGATTACTACAAGATGTAGCAAAAGAAATTTTGGGCGATAAAGTTCCATTAGCCGTGATTTCAGGGCCAACATTTGCTAAAGAGGTCGCATCTGGATTACCAACTGCGGTAACGGTTGCATCAACAGATGAACATTTTTTAAATCAATTGCAAACATTATTCCATTGCAGTAAAAGCTTCCGCGTTTATAGCAGCAAAGATTTTGTTGGTGTACAGCTTGGGGGGGCGATAAAAAATGTGATTGCCATTGGCGCTGGATTATCAGATGGACTTGGTTTCGGTGCTAATGCAAGAACTGCATTAATTACGCGTGGGCTTGCTGAAATGATGCGATTAGGTGCAGCATTAGGCGCGGATCCTGCAACCTTTATGGGAATGGCTGGACTTGGGGATCTGGTTTTAACCTGTACAGATAATCAATCTCGTAATCGTCGTTTTGGCATATTATTAGGACAAAATAAGTCTATTGAAGAAGCTCAAAATGCCATTGCCCAAGTTGTTGAAGGATGCAAAAACACAAAAGAAGTCTGGTTACTAGCCCAAAAATATCATATAGATATGCCAATTACTGAACAAATTTACCAAGTCCTTTATCAGCATAAAGATCCAAAACAAGCAGCCATGACATTACTTGGGCGCTCACAAAAAGAAGAGCTAAAAAGCTAGTTTTATACTTAAACACGCATCTATCTAAAAAACTTTTTGATAAAAAAATCGCATTCCAGCCCAAATATCAATTACTATAAATCCAGACCTATTCCTTTTTCTTTTGCTTTGAGGTAGATATCATAACCAATATACACATCTAGTACAGCCGTTCCAACCGTTTTAAATAGCGTAATTTGCTCCTCATTTTGCCGGCATTGTGTCGGATCGATGACTAAATCCCCCAACTCTAAAAAATCATTTTCTGATACCAGATTTTGTTTAATTGGGTCAATAATATCGCCAGCCTCTGCAAATACCCCCTCTTTAGTATCAAGCACACGAATATCGGCCTTTTCAACAATACTTTGAGGGATTTCATGCATTTGTGGAGTATAAGCACCGACACCATTTATATGCGTTCCAGACTTTACTTTATCACCATTAAATGTCACCACTTTTGATGTAGTAACAGAAGTAATAATATCAGCTTGGCTAATGTCTTCATCCAAATCCTGTGAAAAATAAAAATGAGTAGAATAATGAGAAAAACGACATTTTACCTCATCAGTAAACCGCTTAGCTTTTTGTATATCAATATCAAAAATAGCCACATCTGTAAGCGGGCGAACCGTTAACATTGCTTCTAATTGAGATATCGCTTGGCCTCCTGTACCGATCAATACTGCACGACGAGCATCTTTACGAGCCAACAAATCCGTTGCCGCACCTTGAACAGCACCTGTTCGAAGCTGAGTAACAAAAGTACCGTCTAACAAGGCACAAACCTCACCAGTTTTTGGATCTAGCATTAACACTTGAGCAGGTACTGATGGTTTGCCTAGCTTTGAATTATCAGGAAATACCGAGACAATCTTAATTCCTACAATATCTTGATCCTTAATATGAGCCGGCATAAATAAACATTGACCTTTTTACATATCAAAATTGATTCGCAGTGGTACATCACTATTTCCTTCAGTGTAGATTTTTAAGGCTTGTTTATCAGCAGCTACAGCATCTTTCATGGTATAAAATTTTTCAATATCTTTAGCCGTTAAAATCAGCATATTTATTCCTTACTGGTTTTCCCAGATTTATTCTATGATTAGTATCTAACTTTCAAGTCAATCATTCCAATTACTTTCTAACAAAATGATTTATATAATAAAAACTAAGAATAATTACATCTCTTGTATATTTTATGTATTTTAACTATTATTACACAGTGCAATTTGGCACGCTAATAGAGAAATACGATGTTATTTAAAATATTAAAATTTTTCTTAAAGACTTTATTCCACGTCAAAATTCACGGTAATCTTGACAATTTAAAACAAAACAAGCTTCTTATTACACCTAACCATGTATCTTTTCTTGATGGTATTTTAATTGGTGTGTTTTTACCAATAAGACCCGTCTTTGCTATTTATGCAGGTTATATAAATCACTGGTTAGTCCGCTATGCAAAGCGTTACGTTGATTTTGTGCCAATGGATCCGCTTAGCCCAATGGCAATCAAGCGATTAGTACGCCAAGTTGAAAAAGGTCGCCCGATAGTTATCTTTCCCGAAGGAAGAATTACTGTCACTGGGTCATTAATGAAAATTTATGATGGTGCTGCTTTTGTTGCAGCCCGTTCTCAAGCAACGATAGTGCCCATCTGGATTGAAGGAGCTGAATTTACACTAACCAGCCGTTTAAAAGGGCTATTTAAGCGCCGTTTATTTCCTAAAATAACTATTCATGTACTTGAACCAACTTCTATTGTTATGCCTGATGCGCCGAAGGCTAGCGAAAAACGTTATATTGCAGGAGAGAAACTTCATCAAATCATGATGAATGCCCGTATGGCAAGTCGCCCAAAATTAACGTTATTTGAAGCGCTACTTGAGGCTCAAGTTCGTTATGGTATTAAATCACGTATGGTGCAAGACCCCACAACTCACGAAGCATCTTATCGTAATTTGTTAAAACAAATCATAGGTATTAGCTGCATTATTACTAAAATTACCCAGAAAAAAGAACGTGTTGGCGTTTTATTACCTAACGCAACTATTACTGTTGCAACAATTTTTGGCTTATCGGTTAAAAATCGAATTCCAGCAATGCTCAATTATACCGCTGGCACCAAAGGGTTAATTTGTGCAATTACTGCGGCCGAAATCAAAACTATCATTACTTCACGCAAATTTATTCGCAAAGGAAAACTTGATTATCTCCTTGATGAAATAAAAGGTGTTAAATGGTGCTTCCTTGAAGATTTACGCCAAA
This sequence comes from Gilliamella sp. Fer1-1, assembly GCF_001690825.1. Classification (NCBI taxonomy): domain Bacteria; kingdom Pseudomonadati; phylum Pseudomonadota; class Gammaproteobacteria; order Orbales; family Orbaceae; genus Gilliamella; species Gilliamella sp. Fer1-1. Next base: position 6,161 of record NZ_LZGX01000101.1, on the reverse strand, counting down.
CTTTAACCCTTAAAGACAAACTTTATGTTTTAGTTCATCACTATATCCCACGCTTAGTTAAACATTCTCAAACTAGTGATGATGAAGCCCTAGTATTGTTTACATCTGGATCAGAAGGTAATCCTAAAGGTGTTGTTCATAGCCATGCTAGCTTGCTTGCTAATGTTGAACAAATCCGAACAGTTATTGATCCAACGCCTGCTGATCGTTTTATGTCTGCACTACCTCTATTCCATGCTTTTGGTATTACTGCTGGGTTATTTCTACCGTTGTTTTCTGGTAGCCGTACATTTTTATATCCAAATCCATTACATTATCGTATGGTGCCTGAAATTATTTATGACCAGAATTGTACCGTTTTATTTGGCACACCAACGTTCTTAGCAAACTATGCTCGTTACGCTCACCCATATGATTTTATGCGTTTACGTTATGTTGTTGCTGGAGCAGAAAAATTATCAGACGCAGTACGAGAACAGTGGAAAGATAAATATGGAATCCGTATTTTAGAGGGCTATGGCGTTACTGAATGCGCACCAGTTGTATCGCTGAATGTACCAATGGCATTTAAAACAGGTACCGTCGGGCGCTTATTGCCGGGTATGAGCTCAAGATTAATTCACGTTCCAGGCATTAGTGATGGCGGTAAATTGCAAGTTAAAGGCCCTAATGTGATGAAAGGCTATTTACGAGTTGAAAACCCTGGTGTACTTGAAGAGCCAATTGCAGTCGATGAACATGGGGAGTCTAAAAAAGGTTGGTATGATACTGGTGATATTGTTGCTATCGATAATGATGGATTTATCAAAATTAAAGGACGCTTAAAACGGTTTGCCAAAATTGCGGGCGAAATGGTTTCACTAGAAAGTGTTGAGACTTTAGCAAAAAAAATTGACCCTGATGCAATGCACGGTGCGACAGTGAAAGCAGATGTTGCCAAAGGTGAAGCGATAGTTCTATTTACTACCTCGACAAAATTAGATCGAGAGCTACTTAATCAAGCAGCTCAAGAACTTGGTATACCAGCATTAGCTATTCCTCGTGATATTCGTGTGGTTAAAGAGTTACCCCTACTAGGTACAGGTAAAATTGATTTTATTGCCTTACGAAAGATGGCTGAAGAATAAGCTAAAGGGTGTTACATGAAACAACATTCACTATTAAATAAAGGCATGGTTGCTACCATGCTGGCACAATTTTTTTCAGCATTTGCTGATAATGCAATTTTTTTTGCTATTCTTGCTTTTATTAAAAAGTTGCACTACCCAGAATGGAGCCAATCGGTATTACAAATTAGTTTTGTGGTACCGTTTATCATCCTTTCGCCGTTTGTTGGGCAATTTGCTGACAGCATACCAAAAGGCAAGGCCATGATGATTTCAAATAGCATAAAATTACTCGGTACCGCTTGTATTTGCTTAAACATCAGCCCCTTTGTCGGCTATTTTTTAGTTGGTATTGGTGCTGCCGCATACTCTCCAGCTAAATATGGAATTTTAGGCGAGCTTACCTCGGGCGATAATTTGATTAAAGCAAATGGGTTAATTGAAGCATCAACCATTGCCGCCATTTTACTAGGTTCACTAGCTGGTGGACATATTGCCGATCTTAATGTAAGCGCATCTTTACTTATTTGCGTACTACTATATGGGCTTGCGGTTATTGCTAACTTTTTTATTCCTAAATTACCTGTCGCACGACAAAATACTTCATGGAAACCCAATAGTATGGTAAAGGATTTTGCTAACACAGTTAAAATCATCTTTACGAATAAACTTCTTTCATTGACATTATTAGGCACTAGTCTGTTTTGGGGAGCGGGTGTTACTTTACGTTTTTTGTTGATTAGTTGGGTTCCTGCTGTTTTAAATATTCATGATAATGCAACACCAACAAATCTCAATGCGATTGTTGCTATCGGCATTGTTATTGGTGCAGGATTAGCAAGTACATTTATATCAATTAACAACACGTTACGTTGCATCCCTGCGGGTATCATGATGGGAATTGCTGTAATCGCTTTTACATTACAAAGTAATATAATTTCATCTTATATTTTGCTTATTGCCATTGGCGCGCTAGGCGGCCTGTTTTTAGTACCATTAAACGCTTTTATTCAGAAAATAGGTAAAGGATTAGTGGGAGCTGGCAGTGTAATTTCTGTGCAGAATTTAATTGAGTATACCTCGATGATGGTCATGTTAGGGGGTTATACATTAGCAGTTGCGCTGAATTTGTCCGTTATTGCTATAGGTGTTGGCTTTGGTAGCTTATTTGCTATCGTAATATTTTTGTTATGGTTAAGGTTAAGAAAGTATGCAACAAATTAATCTTTTAGGAATGGTAACCGAAAGTCGCAATCCAAACAGTGAAAATATTGATAGCTGTTCAACGCTTGAAATACTTAAAATTATCAATAATGAAGATAAGCAAGTAGCACTAGCAGTTGAAAAAGAACTCGCCAATATTAGCTTAGCTGTTGATGCAATTAGTCAAGCTTTTTTAAATCAAGGTCGATTAATTTATATCGGTGCTGGCACTTCAGGGCGATTAGGCATTTTAGATGCAAGTGAATGCCCACCGACATACGGCACATCGCCAGAACAAGTCATTGGATTAATAGCTGGTGGTCAGCCGGCTATTCTTAAGGCAGTTGAAAATGCTGAAGATAACCCTGAGTTGGCAACTAATGATCTTAAAAAAATTAATTTTAATTCAAATGACATTTTAGTCGGAATTGCCGCTAGTGGGCGCACACCTTATGTTATAGGCGGTATGCAATATGCTAAATCAATCGGCTCAACAGTGATTAGTTTATGTTGTAACCCAAAATCCCCAATGATTAAATTAGCTAATATCGCCATTACCCCAATTGTCGGTGCTGAAGTGATTACTGGCTCATCAAGAATGAAAGCTGGCACTGCACAAAAATTAGTACTCAACATGTTAACAACAGCAAGCATGATAAAACAAGGTAAAGTTTATGGAAACTTAATGGTTGATGTTGAGGCAACTAATGCCAAACTTATTGAACGACAAATATCTATTGTTACCCAAGCAACCAATTGCTGCCGTGAAGAAGCAATTACCGCATTGGCTAAAAGTAACGGGCATTGTAAAACCGCTATTTTGATGATTCTTTCGGGGTTAAATGCAGAGCAGGCGAAGAAAAAACTAACCCAAGCCCATGGTTTTATTCGCCAAGCCCTACAAACAACCTAACCTTGCATTGATGAGCAATAAAAAATTTAAGTTTTCTCTCAAAATGTGATGAGCACATATGTCTTAACTTATTTTGTGGTGTAAACTAACCCAATATTTTCATTATATAGACTTTTATATTATGTCATTAATATAAAATTTGGAGGAAAAGCTATGGTTGGAATTCTCCTAGCAACTCATGGTGAGTTTGCAGAAGGTATTTTACAATCAGGATCGATGATATTTGGCGAGCAAGATAATGTTAAAGCCGTTACCTTGCATCCAAGTGATAGTCCTGAAAGTTTAAAAGAAAGGATGCTTGAAGCAATAGCAACATTTGATAATCAAAGTGAAGTGCTGTTTTTAGTGGATTTATGGGGTGGAACACCATTTAATCAAGCTAACAATTTATGTGGAGAACATGATAATTGGGCTATTGTGGCGGGTTTAAACTTACCAATGTTAATTGAAGCCTATTCTTCCCGTTTTTCAATGGAAACAGCCAAAGAAATCGCTACCGCAATTATTGAACCAAGTAAAGAAGGCGTTCGAACAACTGTCAAAATACAAGAGCAAACCGCTACCAATGCGAAAACTGCAAATACGATTCCTGAAGGAACAGTAATTGGTGAGGGTAAAATGAAAATCGTTTTAGCTCGGGTTGATTCGCGCCTATTACATGGGCAAGTTGCAACAGCATGGACAAAATCAACCAATCCTAACCGTATTATTGTTGTCTCTGATTCCGTTGCAAAAGATGAATTAAGAAAAAAACTTATTCAAGAAGCTGCACCGCCTGGCGTTAAGGCAAATGTTGTGCCAATTAAAAAGATTATCGAAGTAGCACACGATCCGCGTTTTGGTAATACCAAAGCATTACTTTTATTTGAAAATCCACAAGATGTACTTCGAACCATAGACGGCGGTGTTGATATTGATACTCTTAATATCGGTTCAATGGCGCATTCGGTAGGTAAAGTCATGGTTAATAAAGTATTGTCAATGAATGCTGACGATGTTGATACATTTGAAAAATTAAAAGCTAAAAACGTGAAATTTGATGTTCGCAAAGTCCCCAATGATTCTAACAGTAATATGGACGAATTATTGCAAAAAGCGAAAGCAGAATTAGCTCAGCAAAAGAATTAGTTTATTTAAGAGGTTATATTATGACATTATCCATTATTGCTATCATTTTAGTGATAGTTATTGCCTTTTTAGCTGGTATGGAAGGTATTTTAGATCAGTTTCAATTTCATCAACCGTTAGTGGCTTGCTCTTTGATTGGTCTTGTCACAGGGAATTTAGAGGCTGGTATTGTGCTGGGAGGCTCATTACAGATGATTGCTTTGGGTTGGGCCAATATCGGGGCAGCGGTAGCACCTGATGCAGCATTGGCAGCCGTTGCTTCATCGATTATTTTAGTGTTAGGCGGGCAAGGTGTCGCTGGTGTATCTACTGCTATAGCCGTTGCTATCCCACTTGCAGTAGCCGGTTTATTCTTAACTATGATTGTACGAACAATTGCCGTTCCTTTAGTGCATATGATGGATGCTGCAGCAACTGAAGGCAATATTCGAAAAATTGAATGGTTACAAATTTTAGGTATTTGTTTACAAGGTTTACGTATCGCTATACCTGCTGCGGCTTTATTATTCATCCCAGCAGAAACTGTTAGGGCGACATTAAATGCAATGCCTGAATGGTTAACAACTGGTATGGCCATTGGTGGTGGTATGGTTGTTGCTGTCGGCTATGCAATGGTGATTAATATGATGGCTAATCGTGAAGTATGGCCTTTTTTCATTATCGGGTTTGTCGTTGCTGCGATATCGCAATTAACACTAATTGCACTTGGTGCTTTAGGCTTCGCATTAGCATTGATTTATCTTAATCTTTCAGAACGAGGCAATTCATCAAATGGTGGTAGCAAAGGTGATCCACTTGATGATATTTTAAATGATTACTAGGCACTGGAGAAAAATATGACAAATAGAATTCAATTAAGTAAGAAAGATCGTTTAGCCGTTGCTTGGCGTTCAACTTTTCTCCAAGGATCTTGGAATTACGAACGGATGCAAAATGGTGGTTGGGTGTATTCCATGATCCCCGCTATAAAAAAATTATATTCAACTAAAGAAGATCGTGCTGCAGCACTTAAACGGCACTTGGAGTTTTTTAATACACACCCTTATTTAGCTTCTCCAGTTCTTGGAGTAACGCTTGCTCTTGAAGAAGAAAGAGCCAATGGTGCAGCGGTTGATGATGTAGCCATTCAAGGGGTTAAAGTGGGTATGATGGGACCATTAGCCGGCGTAGGTGATCCTGTATTTTGGTTTACCGTAAGACCAATGCTAGGTGCGCTTGGTGCCTCGCTTGCGTTAAGCGGTAATATCATGGGGCCTATTTTATTCTTCTTACTCTGGAATATTATTCGTTGGAGCTTTATGTGGTATACACAAGAATTTGGTTATAGAACGGGTTCGAAAATTACCGATAATTTATCAGGCGGGTTACTACAAAAAATTACTAAAGGCGCATCTATTTTAGGCATGTTTGTGCTTGCTGCATTAGTGCAACGATGGGTATCAATAAAATTCCAACCAATTGTATCTATCGTCAAACTAGACAAGGGTGCATTTATTGATTGGAATACATTACCAATCGGTGCAGAAGGTATTCAAAAAGCGTTACTTCAAATGCAAAGCGGATTATCGCTAACTCAAGAAAAGATTACTACTTTACAAAATAACTTAGATCAGTTGATACCGGGATTAGTTCCTTTACTGTTGACCTTCTTTTGTATGTGGTTATTACGTAAAAAAATATCGCCAATTATCATCATTATGGGCTTATTTATAGTGGGTATTATTGGTCATGTCATTGGCCTTTTATAAGTATATAAATTTGCTAAAATATTCAAGAAAAATATAAATCGTTAGAATAAAATTATATTTTTT
>NZ_LZGX01000100.1:0-2584 GCF_001690825.1 Gilliamella sp. Fer1-1 | reverse complement strand
CGAATATTTAGGTATTAAACCTAAGCAAGTTTATTACCACCAATTACCTTTTCCGGGTTTTATGGCAGAGCGATATAAAAACTTTCCACATCAAGCTCCATTAACTTTAATTCAAGCAGAGAACCAATCGCCCAATAATAAATACAGTGATTTAATCGAAATAGAAATGGGTGATAATTATCAATACAAAAAAATTAATAAAACAAAATGGTTACAAACTCCGCTCACATTCCCCTTAGCGCAATTTAAACCATTAGAAAATGGTGTTTATTTTTATGTATTGGGCGATAAAAACCAGTTAACGCCATTAGAGAGTGTTGAGCAAGCAGTAAGCTTACCGACTTATATCCGTGTTGAAAAAGAAATGGGTAAAATCATTTCGATAGTAAAAAAAACACGAATGCAGTGGCTAACAACCGAATTTGCATACAAAAAAAACACCCCTGTTCGCAGTACATTAACCGTGCTTGAAAGCCATTTAGTGCCTAAATTAGTTATAGAAACAGAGTATGAAAAAGGCAGTTATTTTCCCTCATCTCAAATCATTAAAGATGCCCAAGGGAATACGATTAGGACATTCAAACTGTTAAAAAATAAGACAGTGTTTGCCATATTAGAGCGGTTTAATCAACAAGGTATTAAAACTAACCATATTGAAATATCCACAGACGGTAATGTGAAAAATCAATATCTGGATAATCAAGGCAATATATTATTGACCACTGACGAGGTTAAAGACCAAAACGCCCCTCAACTTTATGATGACTTACCATTCAACCCAGATGGTTTTGACATAATACTGCAAGAGGCAAATACACAATAATCAAAATATAATAAGGAATAAGAGTACGTTACATAAAAAAGCTATAAGCCTAAATGGAAAAGGTGAGGAAGAGATGAAAAAGTTAGTCAGAATAGGGTTGATCTTCTTTTTACTGTGGATAACAACTTTCCAATCTGTTTTAGCCGAGGTAAAAATGCAAGGCCAACAAGCACAACTAGTTAAAAAATTAAAGGCACAGGGTATTATGCCCAATAAAGTCTATTTTCAACGTGATTTTATGCTTGTTTTGGATAATGAAGATAGTTACCCAGAAAAAGATTTATCTACATCGGTAATGGGTTTAGAAAACCATCCTGATATGTATGAAATCGCAACTCAAAGTATTGCTCAAGTTAAATTAAATCAGAATTATCAATATAGTGATATATGGCAACGTAAACGCAATATTATTGAAATATTATATCCTACCGATGCTTTTCAATCGCTAGAAGATGGTGTTTATTTTTATACATTAGATGAGCATAAACAATTACAACAACATACTTCATTTGAAGACGTTTTTGAATTACCTTGTTATCTGCGGGTGGAAAAAAAGCACGGTATTGTGATCAGTATTCAAAAAAGACCTTTAACACTAATTAGCCATTATCGTTATGATTATTGGGGCAATAACAATTTAAAGCAACTTACAATAGTAAAATATGATACAGAGCATAATATTATTTATACCTCTGAAGTTCTTTTTGATGAAAATACGGGGCTAATGACCCAAGCAACCAGAAAAAACCCGATAACGGGGCGCTATTCAATTGAAAATTATATTAGAGAGGTTAATCTTTATAGCATTGAGGACTACTTTGATAAGCAAGGTATAAAAACCAATCATGTCATTCATCATAATCAGTCTTTAATACATGCCGAAAACCAAATACTTAATAAAGCTGGTCAAGTTATAAAAACGAAAAATAGGGAGCCTGAAGAAATCTTTGATTTTGAAAAAGGTTTACCCGAACCCTACCCTTACAATAAATTAATGATAAATATAAAAAAAGCCCATATGTTATTTACGGATTCGTTGTTTGAACAGGGGCTGGATGATAATAGTCAATATGATAGTGAGGCAAAACAACGCGTCGAATATTTAGGTATTAAACCTAAGCAAGTTTATTACCACCAATTACCTTTTCCGGGTTTTATGGCAGAGCGATATAAAAACTTTCCACATCAAGCTCCATTAACTTTAATTCAAGCAGAGAACCAATCGCCCAATAATAAATACAGTGATTTAATCGAAATAGAAATGGGTGATAATTATCAATACAAAAAAATTAATAAAACAAAATGGTTACAAACTCCGCTCACATTCCCCTTAGCGCAATTTAAACCATTAGAAAATGGTGTTTATTTTTATGTATTGGGCGATAAAAACCAGTTAACGCCATTAGAGAGTGTTGAGCAAGCAGTAAGCTTACCGACTTATATCCGTGTTGAAAAAGAAATGGGTAAAATCATTTCGATAGTAAAAAAAACACGAATGCAGTGGCTAACAACCGAATTTGCATACAAAAAAAACACCCCTGTTCGCAGTACATTAACCGTGCTTGAAAGCCATTTAGTGCCTAAATTAGTTATAGAAACAGAGTATGAAAAAGGCAGTTATTTTCCCTCATCTCAAATCATTAAAGATGCCCAAGGGAATACGATTAGGACATTCAAACTGTTAAAAAATAAGACAGTGTTTGCCATATTAGAGCGGTTTAATCAACAAGGTATTAAAACTAACCATATTGAAATATCCAC
>NZ_LZGX01000099.1:0-17206 GCF_001690825.1 Gilliamella sp. Fer1-1 | reverse complement strand
TAAATAAGATTAATAAAATATAAGATTTTTTAGATTTATTCTAGTCAACTAGGCTTTTGCTAGAAAATAATTGAATAAAAATATACGGTTTATCTATTTATCTAATAGGTTATAATACCCATACTAATCAAACTACATAGAAAGGAATGAATGGAATGAAAAAAATAATTGGTATATTTTTACTTGGATTGCCCATGTTGTCTTTGGCATCAAATTGTGATGAAGTGAGTGGCAAGATTGCTGAAAAAATTAAAAACAACGGTGTTGATCAGTCTAAATTTCAATTGAAACTCGTGCCAACCGATCAATCGCAACAACAGCATGAAGGAAAACTCGTTGGATTTTGTGATAATGGACAAAAGAATATCTTTTATGTACGTTTAGATGGTGTATCAACAAAATCCTCTAAATCTACAAATAAAAAGGTAAATAATAAATCGACAAAAACAAAAGTAAAAGTAACAGACCAAAATGCTGAACTACCTGAATTAAAAATAGATACGTCAGTACCAAGCCCAAAAACACAAACAATACCTGTCATAGTAAAGTAATAGCAAAATATAATAGTGCAAATTAATTTTAATGTGCACTATTATATTTTATTGGCACAAATCATATTAACACTTTTAACATGTAGGCGTGCCAGTCTTTATATTAAGCAGTATTTCAGGAGTTAGAGTGTTTAAATCAAAATATAGTGTTCCTAAAAATATAGATAAACGCATTTCAGCGTTAAAATTAAAAATATCTTCAAGCAATGCTTATATTGATTTTTTGAACAAATATAATGTTGTTGTTTTTGATAATGAAGCCAATATTGACTACTGTATTGAGTGTGAGGGCGAGTCATTGCCCTTAGAGGTCATTTTGGGCTTTTCAAAGGAAGATAGAGAAGATTTATTGGCTACCAACGATGGTTATTTAAATAGGATACCTGAGGATTATTTTGCCGTAGCAACGCTTAATTACGGCGATTTGCTTTGCTTAAGCCCAAATGGCGAAGTTTATTATTGGGATCATGAAGTGAATGATCTTTATTTTGATATGTCTGTAAAAGGCGGTTATCTAGAACAAAATACTAATCTGAAGTTTGTTGCGAATTCGTTTGATGCATTTTTATCAATGATTATTAAAAGTGAAGCCGAGGACGATTATGATCCAGATGAAGATGAATATAATAATCCTAACATTCCTTTTCCTGATCAAACATTAGGCTTTTGGTTGGTATATCCTAAAGTTTTTTTGGGTTTACCAAAAAATATGATTGCTATTTATCTTAAAAAACTAGCGCTTTCTGAAAAAGGGCGTGAAGTGCTTGCTAAATTTAAAGAAGAAGGGCTTTTGGGATAATTGTTAAATTTATTAACTTGATCTTGCCTAAAATGGCGAATTAATCACTTAGAAATAGCACATATCCCTCTTAACAAAGTTAGTTGAGCTTGTGTGTTTTTTTAACACGGCTTTCTAAGATATATGATGAGTAATAAATGAAAAAATCATACTTTGTAACATACGGTAGTGATAAATCTAAAGAAGAAATAAGTGAATTTTTGCATAGTCAATTAGATATAACTTGTTGTGAACATGATAGTTTTTATTTTGGCGTGTACTTTTCTTACTCTGGAACTTATGCGGATAAATTGACTATTAAAGATAATTATATTTCACTATCCAATGAGTGGTTGAATGAAGAATATAAACAGTTCAATACACTGATTGAAGCTTCTTTTATCAATGGGAAAAATGTTGATAAGCTAGATAAATATAACACATTAAAAAAGCAGTTTAATCAATTCAGTGTGTTATTGATTATTAGTGATAAATGCATTGAGGAGGATTAATTGCCACTAAATATAGTGAAAATATCAAACCTAAATTAGGTAAATGTTGGGAATTAAGTCTCTATTCAGATAAATATTAATACGCAAGTTTACGTAATGCTTGCCTAAAATGGTACAGCTAAAAGTAGAATATCTTTAATGGTAGAAATAATAGCAATGGTAGAAATAATAGCAATGGTAGAAATAATAGCGGATTTAGTTGTGAAAAAATGACAGAACACCAAATTATATCCATATTAAAAGAAGTCCAAGTAAGGATTTTTGTTAAAGCATTGAAGATCTAGATGCTAATTATATAAGGATCATACAAGAGTCATTTTTGATAATTGCCATATTTTGTTGATTTTGTATACCCGATACGCTTACTATCAAGGTTAACAATATCATTTTATCAATTACGTAAATTAGCTATACCTAAATCTTTTTCTATTTACTCATCAATTTTACGTTAAAGATTTTATTTATTTCTTTTGGGATTTATATTTTTATAAAAAATATTCAGGATTCTATACCGTTTGAGTGCGAAACTAATTGATTACATCAAATTTGATGTTAATAATCTCAATCAAGCAAGAAGCATAACCGAAGAATGGCGAATCATTTATAATACCTAAATGTCTTATAAGGGTTTAGATAGTATGACATCTTTATCATGAAGAAATATTAATTTATGCAATTTGCTAGTGTAATAGATGTTGATAATAGAGAGATTAAAATCGTATTACCAAAATGAAAATTACTTTAAAAAATAGAATAGACAAGCGTTTAGTTGAGTTTGAATCTGACTTAGGTTATGGTGTTGCTATTTGGGGGGGAAATAAACCATTATTAAACGTGGCTTATCATGTTGAATTAGATATTAACGATTTTTTTCAATGGGGTAGAAATATAACACTTGAAAAAAAACATGAAGCTTACATCAATTTGATTGATAACAACATCGTGTTTAATGCAAAAGTAATATCTTGTGAAGATAAAGGGGTTTTAGTTTTGTCAGTTGCAAATGATATTGTTTTTATAGAAACATCTGACACATGTGAAGTTGGCGCTTATGTCTCATTTTTTACTACGCCTGATAAAGTGATATTACATCCAATAGAACTGTAATATTTAAATAATTATGCCAGTGAGTTTGGCTGATCCATTTTGCTTGCTTCATCTTATTCGTCATTGCGAACTTTGGTCAGCGTAATAACCCAAAGTTTATTAACAGAATTTAAAATTAATAGATTAGGTAATATGTTAATGGCTGGTTAACGAATTTTAAATTTAAAAAATCTCCACTGTTAATGTGTTTGATATCAATACTGGCGGTAAATTAGCATTTTGATAAATTATCGTGCTTCCACTGTAGAACAGTATTTCGATTTGTCCTATATCATCTATATGGTTTACTGTATACTTTGGTAATGATTGAATGATATTAGAGGATAACAAATCATTAAAATTGGTTTTCATTATTCCATTTTTATCATCAATAGCTATATCACTCAAGGCTTGTTTATCCTCTGATAAGTTAAGTAGTTCGTAGTTATTATCCCCTTTTTTGGATATGCCTATTTCGATATCAAAAATCCCTATTTTAGCCGTGTATAAAATTGCTGATTTCATTGTTTCTATTTGGCAATGATGAAGCAAAGACTCTCTTTTTAAACAAGGTAAGCTTTTTAAAAAACCGCCATTATTAATGATATCAATAAGATCAATATGTAATGTTTTCATCTTTATAATATATATCTTACACTAAGTTGTAGCCATTTAAATTAATCATCATCGTATACATAGCCATCAATTATTTTACCTTTATACCATACCATATTTTTATAGAGTATATTATCCTCATCAATGTAGTGGGGATTATCAAAATGAATATTATTTCTTTTTAGCAAACAATTATTATATTCATTGTCATTGCATTGCCTGTCTTGGTTGGTATCAATATTTTTTGACAGACAGCTGTTTTTTATATGGATATATTGGTGTTTTTTATAATGGTAGATGCTTTGTATTGTTGTCAAAATCTTTTGTTGTTTTTCATTATAATCGTAACAATCTTTTTGACCCGTAGCTGTGTTATTTTTTGAGTTAAAGTAGATATTACTGCCCCATAAGTTTGTTGCAACAAATTTACCATTGACATTAATATAGTAATCTTCGTTGTCTCCTAATCTAGACTGTGAAGGATATTTTTTAATGGCTAAATCAAGTTGGCCATCAAAATTGATATCTTTTAACTCAATACTATTAAAGTAATTGTAGCTATAATTTAAATTTCTTATTTTTTGTAGTAATTGGTGGTTATTTTTGGCATAAACATTAATACCAACCAGTCTAATTTTTTCTTGTTTTTTTTTCGATAATACCGCAGTAAAGTAGGCTTTATCTGATGAATCAGATTGTAATAATTCTAAATGATTAAATTCATCCTCTTTTTTATTACTTATTTCAAATTGTTTTTGTAAAGTTACCGTATATTGTTGGTTTTTCTTGCCATCAAACCAATACCCCATCAAATTCTGGCCAAAAATTTTTGGCGCCTTGTTCTGTTCTGCCCATATATGATTAAATTTAAAATAACTGATTGAGTCTTTAAACTTTATTTGGTTAGTATTGTTATCGATATAAATATCGGTATCATCATAAAGCGTTAAATCAGTTTGCTTGCTTACATTATCGCATGAGTTAATAAACTTACAATCAGAGGATAATGGGTGTTGTATTTGTTTATGATCATCTTTATCAACCCAAAAAGCATTGATAAAATTGCTGTCTGAATATAACGTTATTTCTTTATTGGCAATATGGCCTTTGTAAACATAGGTTGAACCTAATACAGGAGAAGAGAGTATTAAAAGTAAAACAAGTGGTATATTTTTAATTATCATTATTCCCTATCCGTAGGTATTATTTTAAATTTGAGTGGATTAAATAATTAATTTTCTATAGTTGCGATCATTATTTGATCGCTTTAATTAGTCATGTTTACGAGTTTGAGTATAAACTAATTAAGCCATTTTTTTAATATCAAATGAACTCAATCTTTTAAAAAGAGTACATCGAACAATTTATTTCATATCAAGAAACTTCAGGTAGTGTCATATCTCAGTATCAAAATAAGTGTTTTAAAAAAACAATGAATATTAAGTTAGTGCAATTTTTATTCTCTAAATGGCGGTACTTTTAGTTGGAAGATGAAATTGAGAGGTATCTATACCTTCGTATTTAAGTAGGGCTATTTTTTTATCGATCCCGCCTGCATATCCTGTTAAGTTGCCATTTGCACCGATAACTCGATGGCAGGGAATAATGATTGATATGGGGTTATGACCAACAGCACCGCCCACAGCTTGGCTTGACATGCTTGCTTGGTGGTTTTGTAACGCTATCTGTTTTGCAATGTCGCCGTAAGTAACAACCTCACCATAGGGAATTTTGCATAAAATTTCCCATACTAAATGACGAAAAGGTGTACCTTTGGGCGCAAGTTCTAGCCTATTTAGATTCGGTCTTTTCCCTAAAAAATAATCATCAAGCCATTTTTGGGTAGAATTAAAAATGGGTAAATTAGGCTTTTCTTCTTTTTGTGCAGTTATCATATCACCAAAATATTTTTGTCCTTCAATCCATGCTCCAACAAGTTTATCTTGCTGGCTGGCTAGGGTAATATGCCCCATTGGTGATGAATATTGGCATACATAAAACATATTAGCCTCCTTAATGCCAGATAAAATAATGGCAAATTATGCTTGTTTATGGTGATAAATACTACAAATTTATTTAATAATATTGCGAATAAATGGCAATAAAAATATGGCTCATTAGTGAGCCATATATTGTAAAGCTATTTAGCCTAAAGTTTTTGGCTGAAGTTATTTAAACTGAAGTTGCTTAGGATAAAGTTAGTTAGTCTGATTTTTACCTTTTTCGACGTAGCTCATATCACCTAAACTTTCGACAATAAATTTTCCATCATCTGTATAGCGAATTTTAGTAACACTAGCATTACCTAAACCTTCAGTAATCGGTTTATCTAACCATTCTTCAACCATTGTCATGATTGCTAGCCCATGTGATACCACTAGCACGTTACCACCACCTTGCGCTTTGGCTGATTCAGCAATCGTTTTTAATGCTTCTTGCATACGTGTTTTGACTTTATTATAATTTTCAGCTTCGCCAGACTTTTCGACAACAGCGATAGCATCAAGCATCTTGTTAAGTTTGATGTTGCCTTTTGCCATATCTGCCATAAGATCTTTATCTGAGGCATAACCTAAATGTTTGGCTGCAGGGTTCCACATATTAGGATCGAGATCACCTTCAAAATCGCCAAAACAGGTTTCGCGTAATCCTTCCATTTCATTAATATTAATTGTTGTATCGCCTTTAGATTCTAAAACAATACGGGCGGTTTGGCGTGCTCGTCCTAAATCGCTTGAATAGGCGCTTATAAATTTGACATTTTTTAGACCTCGCCCTAGCTGTTCGGCAACTTCAATCCCAGGTTTTGTTAGTGGCGTATCAGACCAACCTTGAACACGGTGCACATTATTGAACATGGTTTTGCCATGACGTGTGACATAAAGATAAACGTCATCAGCAAAAACTTGTGATACACTTAATATCGAAATTATTACTGTAGTGATTGATATAATAAATTTTTTCATTTTTTTCCTCATTTATAATAAGTTAAATCGGTAATCAATAACGGTTTCTGCCGAAAGTGTAGGTGAGTGCTGGTATTTCCCATGTCTAAGTTTTGGCGTAATATCTGATGCGCTCACTGTTTTATAAGACCATCCATATCCCACTTTAGATAAAATAGAAAGGTTTTTAAACATGCCACTGGTTGGTTTCCATATATCAAAAATGTTTATTTCGCCATTTTTTAATGTATTGTGTTTATAGTTAAATTGTCCATAATTCATATATAAACCTGTACTATTATCTTTAACAAAATCGTAACTCATTACGGTGGTTAGCACGAGCTCCCCGTCTCGCATATAATCTGCGCCTGCAGCCGCAAGGCCATTAAAACGCGCCCGCGTATTTTTGCCTAAATGTCGATTATAATGGCCTAAAGCATTGTGTTTATTGGCATCGGTATAAGCCAATCCAACTTTGACACTCCAATCTTGCTCTTTCCATTCAACATCAGTTGCATAATGCCAAGCGTGATCTTCAAACTCTTTTTTGTTTTGTTTCATCGCATTATAATTATCAAGTGCATAGCTACCATAGAATTGTCCGCCTAAAATAAGTTTTTGTATTGGCTTATAGGATAATTCAATTGCATGGCGTCTTAGGTAATCTTTGGCAACGCCATAAGAATAATCTAAAGTGATATTTTTATCTTTGTAAGCAATTTCTGCTGTGGAAATATTATTAATGACTTTTTTACGGTCATTCGTTAAAAAATGTAATTTTTTAGAGGATTCTCGTGGTAGGGTGCTATTTATATAAGCTAATGAAAAGTAAATATTATCATATTTAAAAATACCACTATAACCAAGATAACTATTCCGAGTTAAGTGCTGAGTTGAACTAATTACACCTAAATCTTTCAGACTATGCCAACCTGCTTTACCATTGAAATTAACGGCGTCATTGCCCAGCTTAACTTTTGCATAACGTTGGGTAAATTTATTAAAGCCGTGGGCATGGTGTTTGTTATAGCTTTTACCATCATTATACAATAAATTACGGGTCGCAAAATAATCGCTCGCACCTAACTTAATTATATTGCTATATGTTACATCAAAACCAATTGTATCAAGTAAATAGCCTGATTTATAATCAAAAGTAAATGCTTGCCCCCAAGCACTATGAACTTCTTTGGGTTGGGCTGCATTTTCTTTTAAATACTTCCAGTGATTACGAGTTGAAAAATCAAATTTAGAATCTTTAAAAAATGCATTATCTAAGATTGAGTTATTGATGGTTTCATTTGCAAATATAGAACAACTTGATATCCCTATTAACATCATTATTAGATATTTTATTTTCATTGTTATTTTCCTAACTTATTTTTATATTTAAAAAAACCTAAATGTTAAATCGGAGAACAATGCTCTAATTAATATTTAGGTTTTGCCTGCTAAAAGCAGTAACAATCCAATATGTTAAAGTTGAATTTTTTATTAATGTCGTTTTATAGTAATTATGATTAATAATATATTTTTATTTTTCTATTAGGCTAATTGTTTGTCTAGCTACATATTGCGATATTGTTATTGGGAAAAAGTAGGGAATTGATATGGACAATTCCCCCTCTTTAAATTACCTTATTTTTTTAAATTTTCACCTTTCGATGCAATTACTGATTGATACCAATAGAAGCTTTTCTTTTTATAGCGATTTAGTGTTCCAGAGCCATCTTGGTTTAAATCTACATAGATAAACCCATAACGTTTAGTCACTTCCGCTTTTGATGCACTGATAAGATCTATTGGCCCCCAGCTGGTGTATCCCATCACTTCAACACCATCATTAATGGCTTCTCGAATTTGTACTAAATGATCATTCATATAATTTATTCGATAATCGTCATTGATAGTGCCATCAGCTTCTAATTTATCTTTAGCGCCTAAACCATTTTCGACAATAAATAATGGTTTTTGATAACGTTCATAAAGTAAATTAAGCAAGTAACGAATTCCAACAGGATCGATTTGCCATCCCCATTCTGATGCTTTAAGGTAAGGATTAGGAACCATGTCTAAAATGTTACCTTTAGTTTTTTGTGATTCATCTGAAGTTGCACAGCAACTCATGTAATAACTAAATGAAACAAAATCGACCGTTTCTTGCAGATCTTCTTTATCTTGTTCGGTAATATCAAGGTGGATGTTGTTTTCTTTAAAAAAGCGATTCATATAAGTTGGGTAATAGCCACGCACTTGCACATCGCCAAAGAATAGCCAGCCATGATTTTCTTGGAGAGTAGCCCACACATCTTCTGGTTTTGGCGTAAGCGGATAAGCAACGGCACCTAATAACATATTGCCAATTTTGGCGTCAGGAATGATTTGATGACATAATTTTACTGCTCGGCTACTTGCAACCAATTGATGATGAATCGCTTGATAGATTTGCTGTTTGGTGCTATTTCTATCCAAGCCTACACCTGTGAATGGTTCATGTAGTGACATATTAATTTCATTAAAGGTTAACCAATGTTTGACCTTATCTTTATAGCGTTCAAAAACAGTTTTAGCGTAGCGAGTAAAAAACTCAATCACTTTACGATTACCCCATCCTCCATATTGAGTGACAAGATAGTACGGCATTTCATAATGAGATAAAGTGACTAATGGTGTAATATTGTGTTTTGCCATTTCATCAAATAACTTGTCATAAAAGGCTAAGCCATCTTCATTGGGGTGTTGTTCATCGCCATTAGGAAAAATTCGAGTCCAAGCAATCGATGTGCGTAAACATGTAAATCCCATTTCTGCAAATAGCGCGATATCCTCAGGATAACGGTGATAAAAATCAATGGCGTTATCTTTTATGCTGGAAATCTTGGTTTCATTGCGATTGATAATATCACCAAACAAACCATTGGGTGTGCAATCTGATGTTGATAAGCCTTTACCTTTTTCACGATAAGCGCCTTCAACCTGATTAGCAGCAATGGCACCTCCCCAAAGAAAATCATTAGGAAATTGTGTTGACATTTTTACTCCTTATTTTGGGATAACGCTAATAAAGCCTCTCCACTTTGTATATTTTCTTGTTTAAAAATACGTTGTATATCTTGATAACTATCACTGTTAGTAATAATAATTGGTGTGGTAACTTCAAAACCAGCTTGTTTGATGGCTTCTATATCAAAACTCACTAATAAGTCACCTTTTTTTACTTTACTACCCGCTTCAATGTGTGCTTGGAAATGTTGCCCATCTAATTTTACGGTATCAATACCGATATGGATTAATATTTCGGCTCCAGAATCTGTTTGAAAACCAATGGCGTGTTTAGTTCTAAAAAGTGAAACGACTTCGCCATCGTCAGGCGCTACGGCTTGACCGACTGTTGGAATGATTGCAATACCTTTGCCCATTAACTCACTAGCAAAAGTAGGGTCATTTACTTCTTTTAAGTCAATCAGTTTACCGGTCAATGGGCTTGAAACAGTGACGGTATCGGCTTGTTTAACTTTATTAGTTTGGCTAGCTGCCTCATTGCTTTGTGCTAGCTCTGCATCGTCTGCTTTTTTATCTTTAGGCATACCAAATAGATAAGTGACGACTGCGGCGATAACAAATGAGATAATCGAACCAAACAGAACTGCATAAAATTGTGCACCAATTCCGGTTGGTGGGATCAATTGTAAGAAGGAAAAGATACTAATAAAACTGAATGAGTAGATAACTGAATGAAAATAACCAACAATACCGCCACCGATCATAGCGGAGACACAGCCGATAATAAATGGACGTTTTAGTGGTAAGTTAACCCCATAAATTGCCGGCTCTGTTACCCCGAAAATCCCTGATAATACAGAAGAACTAGCTAACGCTTTAACTTGTTGATCTTTACTACGTAACATAACCGCCAATACAGCACCGACTTGAGCAAATACCGCAGGGAATAAGATTGGGATCATAAAATCTTCTTGCTTCAGCGAGATATTGTTCATCGAAAATGGCACTAATCCCCAATGGATGCCAAAAACAACCATTACCTGCCAAAGCCCTGCTAAAATCATGGAAGCAATGACGGAGTTAAGTTCATAAACATAGAGGATACCGCTAGCAACAATATTACTCAAAAATGACACTACTGGACCAATGATGGCAAAAGTTAATGGTACGGTAATTATCAAACCAAATAGTGGTGAAATAAATTTTTTGAACGAATCATGCATGATCTTGTTAAAGTTACGTTCCAATAATGAATAGAACCACGCCGCTAAAATTACCGGAAAAACCGATGAAGGATAAGGAATTAATTCAATAGGAATGCTGAAAAACTCGGTTTTTAATTCAAAAGCATTACCTAACATACCAACAACACTAGGATGAACTAACGCTCCACCTAATGCCATACCGACATAAGGATTACCGCCAAATTTTTTAACGGCTGAAAAACCGAGAATTATTGGTAAATAATAAAAAGGTGCATCGGCAATTGCATTTAAGAAGTTGTAAGTTGGCGTGTTAGTTGTAACAACTTCCATCATTTGTAACATCGAAATTATTCCTTTGAAAATCCCCCCAGCGACAAGTACCACTAAGGCAGGAATAAAAATGCCTGACACTAAATCAATCAGTTTTGACATTACGCCTTTTTTAGCGCCTGTTGGTTCCTCCGTTGCTGGTTTTTCACTAAGGTTTGTCAGCGCCATAATATCACTAAATACATCAGCAACATTATTGCCGATAACAACCTGAAATTGCCCACCACTTTGTACAACAGTAATCACACCAACTTGTTTTTTTATTGCTTCTGCGTCTGCTTTTGATTCATCTTTTAATGCAAATCTAAGCCTAGTTGCACAGTGCACTAGGCTGATAATGTTTTCCTTACCGCCTACAAGTTCAATAATTGACTCGGCAAGTTGTTTGTTTTTCATACCTTATCCTTTTTTATGCAAAAAAAAACCTAAGTCCCTTTTTAAGTTAAGGTACTCAGGTTTTGCTCACATAGCAATTCATTTTATACTATGCAATAACAATCCAAAAATGATTGACTTAAGCTAACATAATTTAGGCAGGATGAACATAATGATTTGAAATATAATGATTAAAATGTGACTCATGTCACATTATTGTTTTTAAGTTCCATGCGCAATCGTTCAATATGTATGGTTAAATATAAACTTTCATCGTCAGTCAAAGGATGCTGGTATTGTTGTATTAAATGTAAATCGATCTGTTTAGTACAAAGATAGGCTAGCTCATACTTTTGCCGAATTAATTCATACAAGGAGCTATCTTGTTGTGTTTGTTTGCTTTGACTTAAGATACGATGAGCAAAAAATTTTAAATGGGTAACAAAGCGCTGATAGGACAAACAATCTTCATCATATTCAAATTTAAAATGATATTTTACGATATTAAGAATTTCACGCATGATTTTTGTCATGTTAACAATATTGGGCATGGTACCATTTAATTGTGCATTGATGATATGAAAAGTAATAAAACCCGCTTCGTCTTCGGGTAATTCAATTGATAACCGCTTTTTTATAACTGATAAGGCATATAAACCAATTTGAAACTCTTTAGGGTAAAATTTTTTGATCTCCCATAAAAAACCGTTGGGTATATTAGATCCTTGTTTATGGCGCTCAATGGCAAAATGGATATGATCTGTTAACGAAATATAAATGCTATCTTGCAATTTGCCATCTATACATTTTTTTGCATGATTAATGATAACTTCAGATGTCGTTAATACTTCAAAAGGGATTTCTGAAAGCAGTTCTTTAAATTTTGGCAATATGACTTTATTATCTAGTGAAAACTGCTTTTCTATCTGACTAGGATCGATTAAATCGCCTTCACGCTTTTTAAACCCAATTCCACGCCCAGTGACAATTAATTCACTGCCTTTATCATCAAGTGTAACAATAACATTGTTATTTAATATTTTATAAACTTTCATTAGATATGATCAATTCCTTATGTTGGTTTATTATGAATCGTCATAAAAAAATCGAAAGAAGAAAAACAAAAAAATGTGACAAGTATCATAATATTTAAATAAATATTATGATACTTACGAATAAAGAAGCCTCGATAGTGCTAACTTATCGAGGCTGATATAGGCAATATTATCTGATTATTGCGCCAATAATTTATTCATGGTTTGAATAAACTTACTTGGATCACTTAACGAGCCTTTTTCTGCAAGTAAAGCCTGATCAAGCAATAATTCAACCCAGTCATTAAATGCGCTTTCATCTTGCGTATCGACAATACGTTTAACCAATTCATGATCTGGATTGATTTCAAACGTATATTTGATTTCTGGCGCTTTTTGACCTGCGGCAGCAAACAATTTAGCCATTTGCGTAGTCATTTCATCGGCAGATGTAGTAACAATTGCTGGTGTATCGGTTAAACGATGAGTTAATTTGACTTCTTTCACTTTATCGCCTAGCACGGTTTTAACTCGTTCAATAAATGGCTCAAGTTCTTTTTCAACTTGTTTTTGCTCTTCAGTATCTTGATCGGCAAGTTTTTCAATAGATTCGTCAGATTTACTGATTGATTGGAATTGTTTACCATCAAATTCCGTTAAATTGCTCATCATCCATTCATCAATGCGATCAGATAATAATAATACTTCAATACCTTTTTTGTGGAATAACTCAAGATGAGGACTATTTTTTGCCGCACCGTAACTATCAGCGGTAATATAATAGATCTTCTCTTGCCCATCTTGCATTCGGCTGATGTAATTTTCTAGTGACACCGTTTGCGCATCGCTATCGGTATGCGTTGAAGCAAAGCGAAGTAATTTAGCGATTGCGTCACGGTTTGCAAAGTCTTCACCAGCACCTTCTTTTAATACTAAGCCAAATTCACTCCAAAATTGTTGATATTGTTCTTTGTCGTCTTTAGCCAGTTTTTCAAGCATTTGTAACACACGCTTAGTACATGCATTACGCAAGTTTTGTGTGATTTTGTTATCTTGCAAAATTTCACGCGATACATTTAATGGAAGATCGTTTGAATCAATTAAACCTTTTACAAAACGTAAATAATTAGGCATAAATTGTTCGGCATCATCCATAATAAATACACGTTGTACATAAAGTTTTAAGCCGTGTTTATTATCACGATTCCACAAATCCCAAGGCGCTTTCGCAGGAATATAAAGTAAGCTGGTATACTCTTGCTTACCTTCAACGCGATTATGACTCCAGCTTATTGGATCGGCAAAATCGTGCGATAAATGTTTATAAAACTCTTTATATTCGTCATCGGTCACCTCAGATTTGCTACGAGTCCAAAGTGCTTGAGCTTTATTGACTTTTTCCCATTTTACTTCTTTGCTTTCTTCATCAGTAGTTTGCACTTCAACAGGTAGTGAAATGTGGTCAGAATATTTACTAATGATTGAACGTAAACGCCAGTCATCTAAAAACTCTTTTTCGTCTTCTTTTAAGTGTAATGTAATTTCGGTTCCACGAGTTTCTTTATTATCATCAGAGATGGTATATTCACCTTCACCGGCAGATTCCCACATAACCGCTTCGTCAGCGTTGGCTGTGGCTGCGCGCGTTCTCACTGTAACTTTATCAGCAACAATAAAGGCTGAATAAAATCCAACACCAAATTGACCAATGAGTTGGCTATCTTTTGCTTGATCGCTACCAATTGATTCCAAAAATGCTTTAGTACCTGATTTAGCAATAGTCCCTAAATTTTCAATCACTTCATCGCGGGTCATGCCAATGCCATTATCAGCAATGGTTAATGTGCCAGCTTCTTTATTAGTAGAAATTCGCACACCCAGTTCACCATCACCAGCATATAGATTTGGGTTTTCTAGCGCTTTAAAACGTAATTTATCGGCTGCATCAGACGCGTTTGAAATGAGTTCTCTTAAAAAAATCTCTTTATTTGAATATAAAGAGTGAATCATTAAATGTAGAATTTGTTTAACTTCAGATTGAAATCCACGAGTTTCAGTACCTTGCTTACTCATTGACTAGTTCCTCTATCATATTTAGTCATTTCAATTAATGCTAATGGCGAAAATGACTTTGTTATCAACTAACTTTTTCATTTCGCTAGCTTATTAGTTCATCGCTAGTTAGTATTAATTGAATAAATTAACATAATGGTTTGATTTATTGATGTATTGCTATATGGGAATAAAAAAATGAATTTCAATAGAAAATGTCAAATTTATTCATTAGTTGGTTGTTTTTTGTTAAACAATTTTGTTAAAAACATTTTTAATGAAAAGAAAAAAGCCTTGAATATATCAAGGCTTTTAACTGGAGTTATAATGTCTTTTTAGACAAATCCATAAACCAAAATTATGATAACAGCTACTGGCACAACATAACGAGTTAGTATTGTCCAAATGTTAAACCAAAAATCGTTTAAATTTAACTCTTCACGAATGCGTTTTTGATTCATCATCCAAGCACCAAATACAACCGTACCTAACCCAGTAACTGGCAACATGATTTTACTTGTTAGGTAATCAAGTAAATCAAAAATATTTTTACCAAATAGTTTTACTTCGGCCCATTCATTAAATGACAAAATACAAGCAATACCTAATGCCCAGATAACTAGGCTACTTAAAATCGTTGCTGACTTTCTACCTAATGGTGTTTTTTCTTCTAATAATTCAACCGTTGGTTCTAGTAATGAAATAGAAGAAGTTAGTGCTGCAAAAGTTAGGAAGATAAAGAAAAATACCCCTAATATAGTGCCACCAGCCATATTTCCAAATGCAATTGGTAGGGTAACAAAAATAAGCCCAGGGCCTTCACCTGCTTGTAAACCATTTGCAAAAACCAGTGGAAATATAGCCATACCTGATAGCATTGCGACAATAACATCTAAAATTACCACTGTGCGGGCGGTAGATAGTAGGTTAACATCTTTTCCTAAGTACGAGCCATAAGCCATCATAATGCCCATACCTAAAGATAAGCTAAAAAATGCATGCCCAAGAGCGGCTAGCATAGCAGTGCCATTAATAGCCGAAAAGTCTGGCGTGAATAAAAATCTAAATGCTTCACCAAAAGATGGACCACTGACATACGCTGCGTATCCAACTAATACTAACAACAAGATACCTAGTCCTGGCATCATAATTTTACACGCTCGTTCTAAACCAGCACCAACGCCCAGTGCTACAATAAATGCGGTAGCAGCCATAAATACAGTGTGCCAAGTTAATAAATGGCTCACATTGCCAAGGAAGTTACTAAAAATTTGTTCTGTAACTTTGCCATTAGCGCCTTCAAAAATCCCTTGACCAGCTAAAATAATGTAATCGGTCGCCCAACCACCAATAACACTATAAAATGATAGGATTAAAAATGATCCTACTACGCCAATAATACCAACCCAACGCCATGATTTAGAACGATTTTCAGAAACAGCAACATCTTCCATGGTATGAATAGGATTTTTTTGCCCACGACGCCCAATTAACCATTCTAAAACTAAAATCGGCAAGCCAATAACAAACATAAAAAGCAAATAAGTGAGCACAAATGCTGAGCCCCCCATTTCACCTGCCATATATGGAAATTTCCAAATGTTACCCAACCCAACAGCAGAACCAGCCGCAGCAAGCATAAATCCCATGCGCGAGCTCCATTGTGAGTGATTTTCCTTCATAGTACCCGTACTCATGAATATTTTTTTCCTTTATTCTTAATTGGTTAATCCTAGTATAAGCTAATGCTTAAAAACGTTTTTATTAGAGATAAGATGTTAAATCATGCCATGAAATAAGCATGGAAACAAGAAATCATTAAAACTATTAATATAAATAACAATTTGACTATTAAATTTTATAGTAACTTGAATTCAATTTGTGACAAGCTAATAACTAAATATTAACAGCAGGATAAATTTATATTTTGCCCTTTTATTGATAGTAGTGATGCCTTAAAATGTATGATTATGAATTTAGGCTGTGCTTTATAGGAAAAGTTATTATGTCACAAAATGTTGATTTTAATGAAATAAATAAATTTGCACAATTAGCTGCTCAGTGGTGGGATCTTGATGGCAAATGTAAACCTTTGCATATTATCAACCCATTACGTGTTAATTATATACAACAACATTGTGGATTATTAGATCAAAAAACGGTATTAGATGTGGGGTGTGGTGGTGGTATTTTATCTGAAAGCTTAGCGAAGCTTGGTGCTAATGTGACAGCCATTGATCTTGCTGATGAGTCACTCGCTGTGGCAAAACTGCATGCTGCGCAAAATGGTTTATCTATTGCCTATGAAAAACAGACCGTAGAAGAGCATGCAGAGCAAAATCCTATGCAATATGATATTGTAACGTGTATGGAACTGTTAGAACACGTCCCCGATCCATTTTCAATTATTGATGCTTGTGCAAAATTGCTTAAACCAGGGGGTAAATTATTTTTATCGACGATTAACCGCAATCATAAGGCAAAATTGCTATTAATTTATGGAGCAGAATATATTGCTCGGCTAGTACCTAAAGGTACACATGATTTTAATCGCTTTATTCGTCCCTCAGAATTAATGTCGCTCGTTGAGCAAGCAGGTCTCACTGTTGGTGATGTGATAGGCATGGAGTACCACCTATTGAGAAACCAATTTAAATTAGGACCTAATATTGATGTCAACTACATCTTAATGGCAAACCGTTAGGAAAATAAAAGAGCAA